>DATGFY010000416.1:0-5024 GCA_035308785.1 Bacteroidota bacterium
CTTGCGTGCCGGAATAATCGAATTCGCAGGCCTGACCGATTACAATCGGTCCCGCGCCAATGACGAGGATGGACTTAAGGTCTGTACGTTTGGGCATTATGTTGGAGGAAAAGCACTAGGATTGAGATAAAATATACGAAAAAAATTGGAAGAATTGGAGGGATTTCTCTAAGAACTGCCTGCCATCCCGTCCCCCTTCGGCGGATTGATTCGGGATCTGTCGTAAACCTCACCCGGGCTTGACATTCCCACCCAATGTTGGTAAATTACCTCGTTGCGAAACGCGCTACTTTGCTCGTTCGCAGTGGAGCATTCTTGCGGAAAAACCATTCCATACTCAGCATTCCTTATGTAAAGATTTGGCGGACTCTCGCGCTCGTTTTGGCGCTGTTTGTTTCCCGAACGGCTGAGTCGCAATGGGTTCAGATGGATACCACTCTCGGTTATCCTGTTCACTGTTTTACATCGAGCGGCCCTTATATTTTCGCTGGAACCTATCGCGGCATCTTCAGATCCGGCGATGATGGGCAATCATGGACTTCCCTCAATATCGGACCGCCATCTTCTCGTGTCTACGAGATCATCTCTTTGGCTGCAAACGGCTCTCAGATAGCGGGGGGCGGCTTCGGCTACTTCTTTTATTCCCCCGATACCGGAACAACGTGGCGCGACAGTTCCGTGTTTATTCAACCAGACGAAATTACACGCTCTATCGCTTTCAATGGCGGGACGATCTATGCAGGAATGACGTGCCTGCAGGACGAATTGTGCGGACCTAACGGAGGCGCATTTATTTCCTCTGACAATGGAATAAATTGGAATTCCTTGAACGGGCTCAGCGGTTGGGATTTGGCCTTTGATTTCGAATACAGTTTCCAATTCGTCGGGAACAACACACAAGGAGTTTTCGTATCGATCGACGGCTCAGCCACTTGGACTCCATGGAATGACGGGCTCACAAACACCAACGTTCGTGCATTCACATCTACCGACAGCTTCATGTATGCTGCCACCTGGGGCGGCGTGTTTCAAATGCAAAAGTATATTGGCGTTTGGAAGCCGGTCAATAATGGATTGACCGATACCCTCGTAGAGACTTTGACAGACGCAGGGAATTACCTATTCGCCGGAACGTACCACGGAAGCGTATATTTCTCGTCCAATGCGGGCCTGCAGTGGCAAAGTTCGGATACCGGCTTGCCCCTGACTTTGATCCGTCAACTTTATGTAAATGATGGCTATCTCTACGCCGGAACGGATAGTGGTGCGTGGCGGCGGCCGCTTTCAGATTTTTACCCGACCTTTTCTCTTCAGTTGACTTCATCGTGGAATTTGGTCTCTGTCCCCGCGGTATTCGTGGGTGAGGAGAATTCACTTTTGACCACTAGAGCATCACAGGCGTTTGCCTACCATGCCGGACCGGGATATCGAGCGTTGGATACTCTCCGAACAGGTGTTGGTTTTTGGGTCAAGGAAGATTCAGCCGTAACCATTCAATTCCATGCTCTCCCGATCCAGACCGATACGATACAAGTGAGTAAGGGTTGGAACCTCATCGGCTCTATCTCGGACACTGTCGATGAATCTTCCATCGTCGTTTCTCACACTTCCATGACACTGAGCAATGTCTATTCGTACTCAGGAAGTTATTCACAGGATACCATGATCGTGCCGGGCAGAGGATATTGGCTTAAGGCCAGTGTAAGCGGAACGATTGTCCTCGGTGCATCGCAGCAGTCATTACAATCGAGAGCCAATATCGTGCGGACTAATGAAATGCCCCCGCCGCCGCCATCTACTCCGAGTGCAACAATACCGGATGTGCCGAAAGAGTTCTCGCTGGACCAAAACTACCCTAACCCGTTCAACCCAACCACCTCCATCCACTATGCCCTGCCGCAATCTGCGCATGTGCGGTTAACGGTGTATAATGTGCTCGGTGAAGTCGTGCTTGTCCTCGTCAATGACAATCAATCCGCTGGGTACAAATCCGCATCATTCGATGCAAGCGCCCTCCCAAGCGGTGCCTATTTGTACCGATTGGAGTCAGGCAGTTATGCCGCAACAAAGAAAATGGTTGTGATGAAGTAATATTATTCCCCCTTCTCTTGTCCGCCACGGCGGATCAAGAGAAGGGGAGATTCCGTCGCCAGACGGAACGGGGCTGAGTTCCGCAAATAAGACTCGCGTTCTCCTTTTTTCCATATTCCCTATTCCATAGCTCTTTCGCTCTGTGATCTCCCCCCTTGACTGAAACGGGCTGTTTGACTACCTTAATTTAGCTGCAGGCAGTTCACGCACGCACGAGAAACGGCGAAAATCGCACAAAACGCCATACTGGTATGAACTTTCATCGCTCATCTACTATTATACGATTGTTCATTTTGATCGCCTTGGCGTTCGGGGTCATCCACACCGGGCGCGTATGGAGCCAATCTAAGACGCCGGTCATCGAGCCGATGGACGACGACGAATCCGGTGAATCGGTCCGTGCACGGGAGGAATTTTTCCACACGCGGAGAGCCGGCGGATACGGAAAGACCATTCCGCAGGGTGCGTACGAGCGCGCGCTGGAACAGAAGATGGAACTCGCCAAACGGAACTCGACCCGCCGCGTCGCTTCAAGCGCTCCAAGCTGGGTAAGCGCAACACAGGGCGGCATCAACTACGGCAGCGGTTACGCATCAGGGCGCGCAAATTCGATCGCGTTCGATCCGAACAACAGCTCTATTATGTACCTCGCGACCGCAGGCGGCGGCGTGTGGAAAACCACCGACGCCGGAACAACGTGGGTGCCTCTTACGGATAATCTCACCACCAGCACGTCGGGCTCGATCGCCATCGATCCGCACAACTCCAACGTGCTCTATTATGCTTCGGGCGAACTGAACTATTCGCTCGATAGCGACTTCGGTGATGGCATTTTCAAATCAACCAACGGCGGCACAACGTGGACAAAAATTTTGCTCGCTTCGGTCAGTGCATATTTTTCAGCAGTCGTCATTGATCCCACGAACTCGAACATCGTGTATGCCGCGGGCGAAAAAGGCGTGTTTAAATCTACCGATGCGGGGGCGCACTGGCATACGATGACGAATTCGCAGTATGTGAATTCCCTCATCCTCAATCCGCAGAACACGCAAACGATCTATATTACCTACGACGCAACATCGGAGAACTTCGTAAAGAAATCAACAGACGGCGGCAATTCGTGGACGCTGATCGGCGGATTCCTCGCCGGCCGCACGCAACTCGCGATGGCGCCGACCGATACTACCATGCTGTACGCAACAAACGAAGCTGCCGATGGCGGTGGTGTGTACCGTTCCACCAACTCCGGCGCTTCGTTCACAAAAATGAACGGTACAACAACATATATGGGCAACGGGAGCGGCAATTCATATTCCACCCAAGCGTGGTACGATAATGCCGTCGTCGTCAGCCCCACCGATAAGAACACCATTTTCGTTGGCGGCACCGATATCTGGACCTCGTCCGACAGCGGTGTCACACTGACGCGCAAAACATTTTACGGCGTTCCTCCGCACCCCGACGTCCACAACCTCACTTTCAATAACGGCGTGCTGTACGCTTGCACCGATGGCGGTATTTCGAAATCCACCAACAACGGAGCGAACTGGACCGACCTCAACCACACGATTGCCTCGCTGCAATTCGAAGGCGCAGATTACAATCCCACCAACACCCAGATCATCTACGGCGGCATGCAGGATAACGGCAAAGGCAAAACCACTGATCAGGGCGTCTCGTTCTCTCTGGTGAACGGCGGCGATGGCGGGCATGTCGTCGTGGATCCGGCAGCCCCTGCAAACGTCTATAGCTCGTACGCCAGCACACACAACAATCCGCAATTCTTGCGTTCGAATAATTCGGGAGGGAGTTGGGGCTCTTTTACCCCCTCCGATTCATCGTTGTTCTATGCTCCCTTTGCGCTTGCTCCCGGCGATCATAACACCATGGTTATCGGAATGCAATCGGCATGGATAACGCATAACGCCCCATCTGCAATCAGCTCGGACTGGACGCAAATCCTCACCCACGCCCAAAGCCCGGGATTGGTCGCCTCAATTGCGATCAGCGCAACAAACACCAATAAAATTTATCTCGGTTTCGATAACGGTCAGGTTCTCGTAACGACCAATGGCGGATCAAATTGGGCGACGACAAATTTCGACGATTATGTCAGCGGTCTCATGGTGGATCCTGCGAATGACAACATCTGCTACGCATCGTTCGGCGGCTTTGGTTTGGGCTACCCGGTAAGTCTGGCGAATCATGTCTCGAAAACGACCGACGGCGGCGCAACATGGAACAACATCACCGGCGATCTGCCCGATGTTGCCTCGAACGCGATCGCCCTCCGGCAGTTTTCACCGCGGATGCTTATCCTTGCAACCGATATCGGCGTCTTCACTTCAACGAACGAGGGCACGAACTGGACTGAATTGACCCAGGGCATGCCGATCTCGGAGGTGTACGATGTGAAGTACAATCAAAATGCGAAGATGATCCTCGCCGCCACGCACGGCCGAGGACTTTTCACATACGATCTTAGCGGCGATGTCTTCAGCGCCGCGCCGGTATCGTTGACGTTTCCCAATACACACGCGGGATCATCGATCAAAGACAGCATCGTGGTTTCGAATACCGGGGCGCTCGCTCTGCCGATTGATTCCGTCACCTCAGATGACAGCGCGTTTACGGTCTCCCCCACCAGCGGCTCGATTCCCGGCAACAGTTCGATGACGTTTTACGTCACGTTCGCCCCGGCAACTTACGGCTCGCATAGCGCCAATATCACCTTCATCGATGGAAGCCTCACCTCGCCCGACGTAGTACCCGCCAGCGGTCTGGGGGTCGCGGCGATTTTCTCCGCAAACAAATCACGCGATGATCTCGGCAACATCCTCAACAATACGAGCAAAACCGATAGCATTCGGATCAACAATCCCGGAAATCTTACGCTCCACATTTCCTCGGCACACGTCAGTAACGCCGCATTC
>DATGFY010000417.1:0-6796 GCA_035308785.1 Bacteroidota bacterium
CCCTTCGGGGTCGGTGGATAGTGGGTTACTGCTTTCTATAAACATTTGACCCCTTTGGGATCGTGATGCCCGCCCGGTAGTTCATCACTGGCGGATTTTTCGGCGGAGCTCGCGTTCAATCTCGCGTTTGGCGATCGTCTCGCGCTTATCGTACAATTTCTTTCCCTTCGCAAGGCCCAACGACACTTTCGCGACACTTTTCTTGAAGTAGATGCGGAGCGGGATGAGGGTCAGCCCTTGTTCCGATACCTTGCTCAGCAACCGCTTGATCTCGCGCCGGTGGAGCAACAAACGCCGGTCGCGCACCGGGTCGTGGTTATTGATATTGCCTTTTTCGAACGGACTTATATAGAGAGCCAACAGCCAGCATTCGCCTTTTTTAATGGCTGCGTAGCTGTCCTGGAAGCTTACATCGCCTTTGCGCAGCGATTTGACCTCTGTGCCTTTGAGGGCGATACCGGCTTCTATCTCTTCGAGAATGAAATATTCATGGAATGCTTTCCGGTTGGTAGCAACAGCTTTATCCTCAGACCCCGATGCAGTCATCCATGCGACGTTCGATGTGTGTTAATGATAAGGATTTTGTGGAATAAATGCAATGTAATTTTGCAATCCTGCCCTCTCGGTACAAAAAAAGGGAAAGGAGGTTGCTCCTTTCCCTTTTCAACTCCTACTTACGCCTGATTCACATCTCCCACGCAATTTTACCGAAGACGCTTCGCTGGATTTCTTCGCGTGTGGAGCCGGGGTAGCCGTACTCGACGTGATGGTTGTGGAGCAGATTTTGGCCGGTCACAGATAATTCCAATTTAGGCATCGCATGCCATCCCACTCTGCCGTCGAGTTCGAAATATCCGGGAACAGTTGCCGGAGTCGATCCCTGGTTCACCTGAATATCGCCGACGCCCCGTAACGATAAATCCGTTTCGATATCGCGCGGCAAATTGAGCGACGACCGCAAAAACAGTTGCTTCGTCGGATCGGCGGTTTCATTCAAACCCTTGTTCAAATCGATATTATTTGGTATGACATGTACCTCTTCAGCAAACAGGTCGATCCCGCAATGAAGGCGCCAATCGTCTGTTGCCTGATAATCTCCGCTGAACTCAACGCCACGCGTGCGCGCTTGAAGCGCATTTTGGAAAAAAACATTCAACGTGGCCGGAGGGATGATCTCATAATCCAACGAGCGCAGATGATCGTAGTTGTTATAAAATGTGGAGACAGAGCCGGACACATTCTGCCCGAAAGCCGCCCGGTAACCGAGTTCGTAGGTAATGACAGTTTCGGAGATGAATGTTGTGTTCCCGATCAAATGATATGGGAATGAATAGGCCGGATCGGGCTGATACAGATCGCGGTCGTAGCGCGATGGCGAGCGCACCGCCCTCGAGACCGCAGCCCAGACCATCTGCCGGTCGGCGAGAGTGTACTGCATACGCGCGTTCGGTTCGAACTCGTAACCGGTATAATCGTTGTGCTCAAGCTTGGAGCCGAGGGTGATGGAGAGTTTCTCGGTCGGTTTTATTTCATCCTGCGCGAATACGCTGAACAATTTTTGATTAAGAACGTTCGGAATAAATGCCACCACCGGTGCATCTGAGACGACATCATGGGTAAATCGCGATTCAACTCCCCAAACAATTTGGTTCATCTCGCCGATATGGACTCTGTCTTGAAAATCGATGTCGTACGTATCCAAATTATCGCCAAGGCTGCCACCGGGCACGTTGAGACTTCCCGGGAAGGGGGCGATCAAATGGGTTCGATCATAGTACGTTTGGAGCGTCAGTTCGTTCACATCCGAGACCGAGTATGTCCAACGGCCGATGACGTTTCCCCCTCCCGCATCGCCCTGCGTAGAATCGGTTGTGTTCGTCTTCCCCGTGTAGATATCTCCTTGGAGGGTGAACCGGCTAGCTGTTGATGCCGCTGCATCGAGCCGGAAACCACCCTCGCCTCTGTACCATGAATCGGACGCGCCCGTTCCGTTATCAAAGACGGCGGGGTTCTGATCGAAGTATTTTCCGTACACGCGGAAATACGTGTTGGAGGAAAGAGACCCGCCATAGCGCAATGCCTCAAAATTGTTCAGCACTGTGCCGGCGCCGCCCTCCATGTACCAGCCCTGAGTTTCTTTGGCATTCTTCGAAGTAATATTGATGACGCCGTTAACCGCGTTTGCTCCCCACAGTGTTCCCCCCGGACCGCTGATGACTTCGATCCGGTCTAGGTCGAAGAGCGCGACGTCCTGCATGTTCCAGATAACACCGGAGAAGAGGGGCGTGTACACGCTTCGCCCATCGATGAGGACCAAAAGCTTGTTCCCGACCGAAGCATTGAATCCGCGTGCGCCGATATTCCAACTCGCGGAAGTCCCTTGGGCAATATCTAAATTATCGGCAAGCTGAAGAGCCTGGGGGATGTTGGAGGCGCCTGAGCGCCGGATATCATCGTTGGTGATCACCTGAATTGCAGACGCCGCATCCAGCAATTTTTCAGGATGCTTCGACACCGAGGTGACCTCGATGTTCATGAGGTCTTCTAAGCTCAGCGATTTGAGGGCGATTGGGGAAAGAATTGTATCCTGAGATTGGCCGTACATTGCGCCCGTAATGGCACAACACAAGAATAGGATCGCCTGCCATCGGTTCGGGCTGAAATGTTTGGCGCCAGTTCGATGACCCCGCGTTTGCTTAAACATCTTCTTTTCGGTGAACGCACTCATGCGAAATAAATACTTGTATGTGATCGAATGTGCATACTTCATATATCTCCGTGCATGCATTAAAGGACCGTTAATTCGAATGTGTCAGGCGAGGAATTCTACAATGCTCTGGGTACGGATTTCTCCCTGCCGCACGATAGGCAAGATGGAAAGAGTGGGAGTAGTTTCAACAATCTTACGTGCGCTCTTAGGGATAACCCAGGGAAATTTTCCCGGTTCCATATCGGGAAACCGATTCATTGATAATAGTGAAATCCCGAAAACAAGTCAAGTTTGAGATAATCCGAAGGGTGAAGCAAAAAATGCCAATCTCAGAAGAGGTCGATGGAGTAATTACGCTTGATAAATTCGAAGATTCCATTATCTTAAAGAATGTGCCAAAAGCCAACTATTCTATAGCTCGCCATCCGATCATCAGATAGGGATTTAAGTATTATACCCCCAAGTTCAATAGTACGCGCGAAGATCGCTGCCATCCTCATACTTCCCATTTTTTTGGGGATAATCGTGTGGGTTTCTCCATCCCGCACGTTCGGGGCAGAAAACCCGACCAAAGAGGAAAACAAGTATAAGCTCGAAGCAGCATGCCTCTTTAACTTTCTCCACTTTATCGATTGGCCTCAGAACGCATTTGCCGCGCCAAATTCTCCTTTCTGCATCGGCGTAGTTGGGGAGAATCCGTTTGATGGGATCTTGGAACAAATCGTGGCAGGAGAATCGATCGATGGAAGAACGATCGAGGTGCGCCAGATTACGAAAGTTGAAGATGCGAAGCGCTGCAATATCATTTTTTTCCCCGAAACTCAACGCGATCGCTGTTCGGCATTTCTCGATGCCCTTGGCGGGACAACCGTCATTACCGTTAGTGAATTCGATCAATTCACTTCGCTTGGCGGCGGGATCAACTTCTATCTTGAGAACGACAAGCTTCGGTTCGAAATAAACGTTGCGGCGATGCAAGCCTCCCAGGTTCAGGTGAGTTCAAAGCTTCTGCGGCTGGCGAGGGTCTATACGAAGCAAGGGAAGGAGAATTGACCGGTATGGCCTCTACATACCGCAGTTCGATTCAGCGAAAGATCACCTTCGTTATTCTTACGGCGAGTTTCGTTTCTATCGCGCTCACCTGTGCCTGCTTTGTCGCCTATGAATTCCTGACCTTTACGCAACGGATGGCCGAGACGCTTTCTGCGAACGCTCAGCTCGTAGGCGCCAATACGACTGCCGCACTTTCGTTCGATAATAAGCGGGATGCCCAGGATAACTTGAGGGCGCTGGCCGCCCTGCCAAGCGTGCGTATCGCTGCAGTCTATGATAAGTCCGGCAATCTTTTCGCAACCTATGCACGAACATCCCGAGAAGCGCCAATTCCTCGGACTGCGGCTCAAGACGGAATTAAGTTTTTCAGCGATAGGATGATCCTTTTTCAACCGATCATGCTCGATGGATCCCGGATCGGCACGATGTTTATCGAATCCGGTTACGGTCCCATTTATTCGCGCTTTACCACGTACGGCTTCATCGTCATTCTGGTTATGCTTGGCTCCCTTGCCGTAGCCTATCTTTTCGCTCGTCGGATTCAACGAAAAATATCGGGGCCTATTCTCGATTTGGCGGATACGGCCCGTAGCGTATCGGAATCCCGCAACTACTCCATTAGGGCAAAGGTAGATTCCGATGACGAGATCGGAAACCTGGCGGCGGCGTTTAACGAGATGCTCGAGCAGATCCATTCGCTTCACGAAGATCTTGAGCAGCGGGTAATTCAGCGGACAGCCGAACTTGAAATGGCAAATAAGGAACTTGAGGCCTTTTCCTATTCCGTATCGCACGATCTCCGGGCGCCCCTGCGCCACCTCGGCGGGTTCGCGGAACTGCTGCGGGAGAAATGCAACGATCAACAAGATCCAAACATCGTTCGCTATACCGGGATCATTTCGGACTCGGCAAAAAAGATGGCTAAGCTCATCGATGAATTGCTGGAATTCTCACGCATGGGACGCAGCGAAATGAAGACGCAGGTTGTGGAGTTGGATGACCTTGTCGCCGAAGTTGTGGGCGAAGCCAAATCCGGCATCGGCGAGCGGAAAATTTCATGGAATATCCGGCCGCTCGCGAAGACGATGGGAGATTACGCGATGCTTAAGCTGGTTTTTCAGAATCTTATCTCGAATGCAATCAAATACACCGGCAAGGCAGATGATGCCGCGATTGAAATCGGCCTTGTGCCGGAACCCAACCGCATCGTATGCTATGTGAAGGACAACGGCGCCGGTTTCGATATGCGCTTCATCGATAAATTGTTCGGCGTCTTCCAGAGGCTGCATCGATTGGACGAATTTGAGGGGATAGGGATTGGTCTTGCCAACGTTCGACGCATTGTAGAGCGGCACGGCGGAAAAGTGTGGGCTGAGGGGGAAGTTGGCAAGGGCGCTACATTTTATGTTTCACTTCCATTAACAAATTAAAATATCCATGGACAAGAATCGCCCATTGAAACGCATTCTGTTGGCTGAAGATAATGAGAACGACATCGAACTTACTCTCGAAGCATTTCGTCAGAACGATCTGGGAAATGTAGTGGATGTGGTTCGAGACGGCTCTGAGGCGCTTGACTACCTCTTCCGCCGTGGAAAATTTACTTCTCGGCCGGAAATGGAGCCCGATGCTATCCTTCTCGACATAAAAATGCCCAGGGTGGACGGCCTCGAAGTGCTAAAGGTCCTTAAACAGGATCCGGTCTTGAAGGTCATTCCCGTGGTAATGCTCACCACCTCACGGGAAGATAGCGATCTGCTCAAGTGTTATGACTATGGGGTAAATTCATTCGTCGTCAAGCCCATGGATTTTGCTGAATTCGTTCGATGCGTCAAAACGATGGGCCTTTTTTGGGGAGCACTGAATGAACCGCCGCCGCAGAAGAAGGATGCCGGCGCATGAACGGTCAGAATGGCGTCGCATTGAAGCTGCTCCATATCGAGGATGATCTCAACGATTTTGACTTGATTCAGATCAGACTCAAGCAAGGCGGGTTTAACTTTGATGTATCCAGGGTGGACTCGGAAGAAGGTCTTCGGACGGCTCTTTCATCCTCTCGTTTCGATATTGTCCTCTCCGACCTGTCGTTGCCTCGTTTCGACGGAGTTTCAGCCTTTGAATTGGTCCGGAAAGCGGATCCCGGGATGCCGTTCATTTTCCTCTCGGGAACGATTCGGGACGGGACAGCCGTGGAACAATTAGTTGATGAAAAAACGGATTGTGTACGGAAGGATGATCCGGAGCAACTTGCGCAAGCGATCCGCCGGCTGCTTCCGGAGATCAAATCAAAATAGCTTGTGTTCTTTAACGTTGACGTGGAGAAGGCCAGTGAATCCGGGTGTAATTGGCTGAAACCTACTCCGCCAACCCTTCCAGCAGTGTCCCTTCGGGATTGTAAATGGCTACGCCGGAAAATGTCCCTATCCAAAGATTGCCTTTACTGTCATAGTTGAGTGCGCGGATCTCATTGCTGGGGAGCGGTGAGTTTACTGTTGTGAAGAGCGTCCATGTCGTATCGTTGAGCTCCGCCAGCCCAAAATCGGTTCCGAACCATCGGATCGATTGGTAGTTTGTGGTCACCGAAAGTACTCTTGATGGGAGATTTCCATTCGATGTTGCAATCGGGTATTCGGCAATCCACCCATGCGTCTTTGCATCGAATACGCCGACGCCGCGCCATGATCCCACCCAAACGCGATCATTTTGATCGATTGCGATGGAAGTAACCGTCCCATTGATGTCGTCGGGCAAGGAAAAACTTAAGCCAAAGCGGTCGTTGGTCAAATCGTAATACACGATGCTGCCGCTGCCGGCTGCCATCCAGATCGCGTCGCCGAGCGGACTTATTGTAATGGCATACACCGAATTTGAAAGGAGCGGACTATTATCTGTATTGTATTTCACCCAAGTGCCGGAATTTGGATTGAGCGAATCGCCCGAAGGGATAAACCGTGCCAACCCGTTGAAACTGCCCACCCAAAAATCTTTGGAAACCAATCCTTCGGAGGCAACTGCTGTGATGGTGCTGTCGGG
>DATGFY010000418.1:0-5129 GCA_035308785.1 Bacteroidota bacterium
GGTGATTAGCCAGATTATCAAAGCAACCGGCTGCGGCAGATCACGCGCCGAAACGCTAACATGGGAAGTTCACAATATCGGCAGATCGATAGTCTTCGAAGGCATGATGACGAAATGCGTCGAGGTGAGTTCCATCCTCGAAGAAATACAATTAATGACGCACATTGAGATGTAAGCGAGTGACTCCGTGCCTTAGTGCAATAGAGGGCTTCCAAGAGAAATTTATCTAAATGACATCCAACGAAATACGAAATAGCTTCTTAAAGTTTTTTGAAGAGCGCCGGCACAAGATTGTGCCAAGTGCGCCGGTTATTCCACAGGAAGATCCGACGCTGCTCTTCACGAACGCGGGAATGAATCAGTTCAAGGATGTCTTCCTCGGCACCGGCAAGCGCGATTACTCACGGGCGGCCGATTCGCAGAAGTGCATCCGCGCCAGCGGCAAGCATAACGACCTCGAAGATGTCGGGAGAGACACCTACCACCATACATTTTTTGAAATGCTCGGCAATTGGTCTTTCGGCGATTACTACAAGAAGGAAGCGATTGGCTGGGCGTGGGAACTCCTCACCGGCGTTTGGGGACTTGATAAGAAGCGCCTCTACGCTACAGTGTATGAAACCGACGAAGAAGCCGAGAAGCTGTGGGGCAATGTCACCGATATCGAGAAGTCGCACATCTTACCATTTGGCAAGAAAGACAATTTTTGGGAGATGGGGGATACAGGTCCGTGCGGTCCGTGCTCAGAGATTCATATCGATTTGACCCCCGATCTTTCCGGGGGCAATCTCGTCAACGCGGGCGATCCTCGCGTGATGGAGATCTGGAATCTCGTTTTTATCCAATACAACCGCGATGCGGGCGGTAACTTGACTCCGCTACCGTCGAAGCATGTCGATACGGGTATGGGTTTCGAGCGCATCTGCGCGGTGCTACAGAAGAAGTCTTCCAATTATGACTCGGATGTTTTCGCCCCGATTATTCAGAAAATCGAAGAAATCGTTGGAACGAAGTACAGTAGCACGATGCCCTTGCCGCCCGAACGGAGAGTGTCTATCCCACTACAAACGGCGCAATCTCTTGGAACTCAAACTGGTGGCAAACTCGAAGTCCCTTTCGATGAGCTCCTTCGGCAATCTGAGGTCGACATCGCAATACGTGTTTTGGCGGATCACGCGCGAATGCTCTCGTTTTCAATTGCTGATGGCGGGATTCCTTCCAACGAAGGTCGCGGATATGTGATGCGTCGAATTCTCCGCCGTGGCGCGCGTTTCGGTAGAAACTTGGGAATGAAAGAACCCTTTATTTATAAGATCGTGGATGCGCTTGTGAAATCAATGGGCGGCGTCTATCCCGAACTTGTACAGAGGCAATCACACATTGAGAGAGTAATACGGGCTGAAGAAGAAGGATTTAACGAGACGCTCGACCGCGGGTTGGAGATTTTTGAAACAGCCATTAAGAGATTGGGTAGCTCTAAGTTATTTCCCGGAGAGGAAGCGTTTAAGCTTTACGATACGTACGGCTTCCCGCCCGATCTGACGCAGCTAATGGCGGAGGAACGGGGCCTCAAGGTTGATTCAGCCAAATTTGAATCGCTGATGGACGAGCAACGCAAGCGTGCGCGTGATGCGGGTAAAGCTGATCGCAAGCATGTCGCCGCAATCGAGGGAGTCTCTGAAAATGGTGAAACGCGGTTCGTGGGCTATACTGAACTGGAGATCGATTCAACCATCAAGCAAGTTCTTGAAGGTAAGTATCTCGAATTGGATTCGACCCCCTTGTATGCAGAATCCGGCGGTCAAGTAAGCGATCATGGCATAATTGAAGGGAACGGATTCAAGGTCGAGGTTATCGGTTCGTTCAAGCAAAACAAGAAAATCCTTCATGAGGTGAAGATTAGGTCGGGGAGCATCGACAAAATTCAGGGTTCATCCGCGCATGTAGTCGTTGACAAAGAAGCACGCAAGAACATTGAAAAAAACCATTCGGCAACTCACCTCGTTCACGAAGCGTTGCGCCGCGTTCTGGGCAATCATCTCCATCAACAAGGTTCGCTTGTCGATGCGGAGCATTTGCGGTTTGATTTTAACCATTTCGAACGAATCACGCCAGAACATCTGAAAGCAATCGAAGAAATGGTCAATGAAAAGATCGCGGGGCACGTTACTGTGAATGCCCTGAATGATCCGAAGGAATGGTTATCGATCGAGGAAGCAAAGAAGCAATACCCGAATGTGAAGATGTTCTTTGGCGACAAGTACGGTGACCGTGTGCGAGTAGTGGAGATCGATCCACAATTTTCCGTCGAATTATGCGGCGGCACGCATGTGGAGAATACCAAGGAGATTGGATTATTCAAGATCATTTCAGAATCGAGCGTCGCAAGCGGCATCCGCAGAATCGAGGCGGTGACAGGCGAGGGTTTGGGCAAGTATATCGAACAGAAGATCGCCAAGATCGGTGAATTGGATGAACATCTTGCAAAACTCAACGAAGAGAAAGCAGGGTTGGAGAAGGAACTCGGAATCTCCGGCTCTATGCCGAAAGCTGTGCAGAAAGAATTGCTGAACATTTCATCCTCGCAATTCTCCTCCGAATCGCTCGGCTTGGTTGAAAAAGCTCTGGCGGAGCGAGAGAACTTGATCGAGGAACAAATTAAGCTAACCAATTCATTGAAGAAGGAACTTTCCGGTAAGAGAGTTCTCGAAGCATCGTCAGGCATCGATGACATAGTCGCTAAGGCAAAGACTCTTAACGGGTTTAAGCTCGTTTCATCCAAAATTGATGCAGGGTCTATGGATGAAATTAAGGATATTGGCGATACGCTTCGTTCTAAATTGGGGTCTGGCATTGGATTGCTGGCTTCGGTTGTCGATGATAAGGTTTCGCTGGTTTGCGTCGTTACCGACGACTTGGTGAAGAAGGGTTATCAAGCCGGAAAAATCGTCGGCGAAGTTGCAAAACTTCTTGGCGGCGGCGGCGGCGGTAAACCTCACCTTGCGACGGCAGGTGGGAAGGATGTTTCTAAGCTGGATTCTGCGTTGGCAGAGGTTCAGAGTATTATTGGTAAACTGAATAACCAATAATCAAGTACCAATAATCAAACAATTACGAAAACGCATTAACTAGAAATAACAATGGCTCACCTACCTATTACTATTGTCTATCGCCAGAAATACATTCAAGATGAATTGAATGCAAGCGCCGAAACGAAGAAGAAGATATTCGATGCTTGCGCAGGCGATATCCTCAAAGCCGTCGATTCGATCATCAAGGCGTATAACAACAAGAAGAAAGTGCTCTTCTGCGGCAATGGCGGCAGCGCGGCAGATTCGCAGCATCTTGCGACAGAATTGGTAGTGCGCATGAGTAAGCCGGATCGGCGGGCTCTGGCAGCGATAGCGTTGACCACTGATTCATCGAACATTACGGCTGCGGGGAATGACATCGGATTCGAGAATGTCTTTGCCCGGCAAGTCGAAGCGCTTGGTGATGCGGGTGATATCCTCATTGCGATTAGCACTAGCGGAAAGTCGGAAAATGTCAATCGTGCGATTACGCAGGCAAAGAAAAACGGCATGACAGTAATTGGTTTTCTTGGCAAAGACGGCGGCAAATCGAAGGAGATGGTTGATATTCCAATCGTGATTCCGTCGAACGATACGCAACGCATCCAGGAGGGACACATCACGGTCGGACATATTTTATGCGGCATCATCGAAAACGAAATGTTTAGCTAATCAAGGAATGAGCCGCCGCAACGATGCCTTAGTTCCCGCCCTCGGCGTCGCGTTCGATGCCGTTGCCATCGAATGCGCTTTCCTGCTGTCGTATTTCGTCCGTTTCCATACAAACCTTCTCCGGTTCCTCCCGCTCAACGAGGAAATTCCTTCGCTCGGCGCCTACGTCGCCTCTTCATTGCTCATCATCCCTGTCTGGTTGATGCTGTTCCAATCGGGAAAAATGTACGGAGCCCGGAGAAATCCGGTGCTGGGCGATGAATTGTTCAATATCATTAAATATATAACGCTGGGGATGCTCATTGTAATGAGCGCGGCGTTCTTCTACCGGTCCTTCTCCTATTCGCGCGTCGTATTTGTATTGCTATGGATCAGTTCGGTATTAACGATTTTCGTCGATCGAACATTCTTATATGCCATAGAAAAATCGTTGTACCGGCAGGGGAAAGAATTGCGCAACGCAGTTATCATTGGGAATAATGAAACAGCGGTTAAAATTTATTCAACGCTCTACAATCATCCCGCCCTCGGATATCGGTTTATTGGATATTTTGGAGACGAAGGAAAGACTGAATCGGGGTTGCCGTTAAAACATCTTGGCGGACTCGATCGCGTCGCTGATTTGCTTCAAGAAAACGATGTCGAGCTTGCCCTCATTGCCCTCAACCGGAGGGAGGACGAACAACTTTTTCAGTTGGTTCGCGAATGCGAAGGTATCAATGTTGAATTCATGATCGTCCCTAATATCATGGAATTAATGACGAGCCAGATTCAGATAAAGGAAATAGAAGGGATCCCCTTTATCCGCATCAAAGGCCTCCCGATGTCTTCTTGGGGAATGTTTCTGAAGCGGTTGTTCGATCTGATAACAGCAGTCGCGTTGGTCATTGTAACCTCGCCGATTCTTCTGGTGATTGCAATTCTGGTAAAACTCGATTCAAAAGGACCGGTTTTTTTTCTCCAACCGCGCATTGGCATGGATGGGAAAGAGTTCAAGATAATAAAGTACAGATCGATGAAGGCCGATGCGCCGCAATACGACTCCTCGCTCGATCGGCGGGTAAACGAGTATTCATCGGGCGCCCAGTCACCCGAGGTGGCAGAAATTGCGAAACGAGGAGATATGCGCGTGACGCGGTTGGGGGGGTTCTTGCGCGTGACGAGTCTGGACGAGTTGCCACAATTGTTCAATGTCATCCGCGGTGAGATGAGTTTGGTTGGACCACGGCCGGAGCGGCCGTATTACGTAGAACAATTCAAGCAATTCATCCCGAAATACCTAGATCGGCATCGTGTGAAGACGGGCATTACGGGCTGGGCGCAGGTTCACGGTTTGCGCGGCGATTCTTCGTTAGAAGAACGTATCCGGTACGACATCTATTACAT
>DATGFY010000419.1:0-1618 GCA_035308785.1 Bacteroidota bacterium
GACCGGCAGTCCCACCACATTATAAAAACATCCGTCGATCTTCTGCACAAACGTTGCTCCATAATCGTCTTGAATCCCGTACGCTCCGGCTTTATCCATCGGCGAACCGGCCTCAACGTATTCGCGGATTTCTTCTTGAGAAAGCCGCCGAAACGTAACCTCCGTTTGCTCTACTGCCGCAACGCGCTTTCCGGATGGCTTATCGATAAGGGCGATTCCGGTAAATACAGTATGAGTATTCCCGCTAAGCTCGTTAAGCATTCTTCGCGCGTCGTGAGCATCCTCTGGCTTGTTCAGCACCGCACCGTGAAGAACAACGGTCGTATCTGCACCGAGAATAATGCCGTTGGGGATGGTCTTCGCCACAGCGCCCGCTTTGTGTTCCGCGAGCATCGTCACATTCTCTGCAGGCGTCTTCGTCGAATCAAACTGCTCATCGACCCCGCTCTCCCGCACTTCGAACGGCATCCCTAACTGCCGCAACAAGTGCTGACGGCGGGGCGATCCCGATGCCAAAATAAATGGTTTCTTCAGTGCGAGCATAAAAAAAAAGAGCGACTGTACGTTCGCTCTTTATTCTCCTATGCTCTGTAAAATCTGAGTGCCGGAAACCATCGCATCCATTAACGGAACATCGCCTTAATGCTTCCCCATGTCCGCCGTACACCCGATACCGAATGCGTCACGCTCACCGGCCCCACGATGATCGGGTTCGTGTTCGGATCGTTGAAGATAATCTTGATTTCGTATTGGTAAACGGTTGTGACTTTCTTGAAGGCCGTGTTATCGACATACTCGTACAAGCTCGGACCCTTGGTCGAAACGTTCGCAAGCCACGTAAAACTCGGATCTGGCCCTAAACTTCGGTCGATCTCAAAATGCGAGACGTTCGTTTCGTCGTCGGTGATCCAATGCAGCGTGATATTAACGCTGTTGCTCGCCGCCTGAAACGAGTCCTGGCGGATAATATCTGCGAGGGCAATCGTGAGGCAAGCGATCACCAGTATTGCAACAACCAATAACCGGTATTTTGGAATGGTGTTCATTCGTAAAAAATCATTGGCCAACAAATCTTGGTGCGCGAGGCGAGACTTGAACTCGCATGCCCTTACGGGCGCCACCCCCTCAAGATGGTGTGTCTGCCAATTTCACCACTCGCGCAATAAATCATTGCTGATTTATGAATGCTGATTGATGAATATGCAGACACGCCAAATTCATCATTCATAATTTATCATTCAGCATTGGCTTGTGAGCCCGGTTGGGATCGAACCAACGGCCCTTTGCTTAAAAGGCAAATGCTCTACCACTGAGCTACGGGCTCTTCTTTCTTCCGATTGCCGATTTTGTAGAGCATCCTGATCGGGCATCGCTGACTCCTTCGTGCCCTTCGACACTGAGGAGATGGAATCGAACAACTGTAAATATAACGATTTGCCCTCTAAAACACAATAACCCTATTGTAGGATCGCATCTTCCCCGCTTTTTAGTCATTGCGAGGCGTCCCGGAAACTTGCCCGCTGGAGGTGGGCGAAGTTGACGGACAACGAAGCAATCCCGGTCGGCCACATCGCACCCTTTGCAGTGTCATTCCCGAGTGCTTCTAGCGGGAATCCAG
>DATGFY010000420.1:0-4664 GCA_035308785.1 Bacteroidota bacterium
ATGTATCAGTGTTACCATGTCCGCGTAACCTGCAAGTTCAATCGCCCAATCTAGGGCCGAATCTCCTCCGCCGAGGATGACGATCCGTTTACGCTTGAACAGGGATCTATCGGTCACAATATATATCAGTCCTTTGCCTTCGTATCGTTCTGCTTCCGGAAGGTCGAGTTTCCGAGGGGTCAATCCGCCCGGAGCGGCGGTGATGAGCACCGATTTCCCATGAACCGCTAAGCCCGACTTTGTGGCTACTGAGAACATCCCCGGGGTGAGAAATTCGAGGCCCGCAGCATATTCATTAAGATAAACGATAGGATGGTAATTCAACATTCGCGCAACTAGATGAGTGGCGAGATCTTTAGCAAGGATTTTCGTGAAGCCCGAAACATTATCGACAAACTTTTCCGGATAGATAGCTATTAACTGGCCTCCAAGCTGAGGATATGAATCGATGATCGCCGTCGTCATTCGGCGAGAGCCTGCAACCTCCGCTGCATGGAGTCCGGCAGATCCGCCGCCCAGAATGATGAGATCGACGGTTTCCATTTCTTATCGAGGGCTCTGGATTACCAGTTTGGATTCGTGGGGCGCACGTCAAGTTCGCTGACGTTCACATGGTCCGGCATTTGGACCACATCGAGAACGACCTGAGCGATATCTGCCGCCTTTGGCATTCGATTCAGATCCCTACTGTGATGACTCCCGGAACCGAAATCGGTATCCACAGATCCGGGACATATCGTAATGACCCGCACGTTATGTTCACGAACCTCAAGCAGTAGTGAGCGTGAAAAACCGATCAGTCCCCATTTCGTCGCTGAATACCCCGCTCCGCCCCTGAAGGCATTCCGACCTGCCAGTGATGAGATATTGATGATATTGCCGCTTTTCTGTTTCATCATTGCGGGCGCAACGTACTTACAAAACAAAAACACACCGCGCATATTCGTCGCCCACATCCGGTCGAAATCCTCCGTCTTCATATCAACCACGGGCGCCATCGTGCCAACTCCAGCGTTATTAACGAGGACGTCGATTCTCCCGAACTCCTTAAGCGTACGGCTCACAGCGTCCTTCACATCGTCTTCGATTGAAACGTCTCCGCGAATCGCGAGACACTTTCTTCCGAACGCCTTAATCTTCGCACTTACTTCGTCAAGATCGGATTGCGTGCGGGCAGTAATGACAACATCTGCCCCATGCTCGGCTAGAGTAAGGGCAATCGCCCGTCCGATGCCGCGCCCCGCTCCCGTAATCAATGCAATTTTGTTTTTGAGATCCATAGTATAAACCTTATCGAATTTCTAACTTGGGACCGAAATTGCGCTACGAGATATTTCCGCTCATTGGCCTGAGCAGAATCTCATCGCTAACAACATCATCCGGAAGGCGATAAATGGATAGGATTGTCTCCGCAACACTTTTTGGACTCATCATCCGTTTCCGGTATTTCTTTTGATCGCCTTTGCTCCACATATCCGTCGCGGTCGGGCCCGGAAGCACATTGATAACTTTGATATTGTATTTCCGCAATTCCTCGCGCAGAACACGGCCGACACCGAGCATACCTGCCTTCGTCGCAGTGTATGCCGAAGCCCCTTCAAACGTTCGGAGGGCAGCGTGAGAGACTACATTGAATATTGATCCCCTTTTCCTTTTGATCATTCCAGGGACCACGGCTTTGAGGCAAGCGACTGAGCCAAGGAGATTGGTTCTTACAATCCGTTCGAATTCTCCGAGCGAGGTCTTTTGGAAAGTCTTAAAAGAAGTAACGCCCGCATTGCAGATGAGGACATCGATTGGACCCGCGGCGTTTTCGATCTTCTGAACAACCCTATTTACTCCGGGGAGATGGGAAATATCGGCCGGGAACGCGAGGGCGGCACCGCCAAGGCTGCGAATCTCGTTGGCAAGAGTTGCAAGATCATGTGATGAACGGGCGGTCAAACAAACAACACAACCGATGGAAGCGAACTGCTTCGCAGTTTCTCTCCCGATTCCTCTCGATGCTCCTGTAACCCAGACAACGGGGGCGTTCGGAACGGTCAGTGAGCGTTGCGTCTTCATGCGGCGGTCTTTATTCGCCGAGCTCGCCGTGCAATAGAGTTAAGAATTCACTTCTTGTGCGGTGGTCGTCGCGGAATGAGCCCAGCATTGCGCTTGTTGTTGCAATGGAGTGCTGCTTTTCGACTCCTCGCATCATCATGCACAGATGCCGAGCCTCAATGACAACGCCAACTCCCTCGGGATGGAGCGAATCGGAAAGCGCATCGGCAATCTGCTGCGTCATCCGTTCCTGCACTTGCAATCTCCGGCTATACACTTCAACAAGTCGTGCAATCTTGCTCAGGCCCACAATTTTTCCGTTCGGAACATACGCAACGTGCGCCTTCCCGAAGAATGGCACTAGATGGTGTTCGCACAAACTAAAGAAATCGATATCCTTCACAATCACCATCTCGCTATACTTCTCTTTGAAGAGCGCGCTATTCAATACTTTCCCGGCGTCCATGTTATAGCCGCTGGTAAAATACTCCCACGCTTTTGCAACGCGAGCCGGAGTTCGCTGTAGGCCTTCACGTTTCGGATTCTCTCCGATCGCTTCGAGAAGGGAGATAACGGATAGCTCCAGCTTCGATGAATTGCTTGACCTCTTGGAAGGTTTCTTAGCCACGGTACTCCGCAGAATTATTCTCGGTCTCTGATACCCGCACGGAGTAGAGCTTCCCGGCGCTGATTTTCCCTGCGAGTATTGCCCAGAATGCCTTCGCAAGATTTTCGGCAGTCGGGTTAATGCCTTTCAGGAAATCGATATCGAAGTTCAAGTGACGATGATCTACTCTGTCGGTAATCTCGAGTTTGACTAAATCCGAAAGCTTCTTGAGATCGATAATCATGCCGGTCTCTGGATCGGGGTCGCCTGCTACGGTGATATAAATCTCGTAATTGTGTCCATGGCCGTTCGGATACGCGCATTTTCCGAAGATGCGGATGTTCTCTTCATCGCTGAATTTCGGATTGAAGAGCCGGTGAGACGCGCAAAAAGTCTCTTTTCGAGTAAGATAGATCATTCAGAACTCTTAATCGATTTACTTGGCTTCGTCAAACAACCGCGAGTAGAGCAACCCCGCAAGCGCGCCCCCGATCAGCGGACCGGCCCAATAGATATAGTGATCTTCCCAAAAGCCGCCAACCAGCGCCGGACCGAATGCGCGGGCAGGGTTCATTGCAGCACCTGTGATCGGACCACCCGCAAGAATATCGATCGTTATTGTCAATCCGATAAACAGGGGGCCTAACTTTGAGGCGCGTTTATCCATTGCGCTTCCGAAAACGACGAGCACGAGGAAGAATGTCATGATAATTTCCATGAGAAGCCCGGATGCAGGATTGATGAATTGTCCAAGCGCCGGAGTCCCAAGCTTCACCGAATTATACATCGCAGCAGGAAAGATGGAAATAACCGCAAGAGCCCCAACAACCGCGCCAATAAGTTGCGCAACCATATAAAATACTCCGGTCATCGGTTCGATTTTCTTTCCGACTATTGCACCAAATGTCACCGCAGGATTGAAATGCCCTCCGGATATATGCCCTAAGGCCGCCACCATAACTCCGATGGCAAGACCATGGGCAAGAGCAATGCCAACCGGCCCGCCAAATCCGCCGGCAATTCCATTCGCGCATATCGAGGAGACACCGATAAATATGAGTGTAAACGTCCCCACAAACTCTGCAACCAAAACATTAATTTTCGGCATAAAAGTTTCCTTTTGATAATTAAAGTGATTCGAGAACTGCTTCGGTATGCCCGGCTACCTTTACGTTGGAAAAAATCTTACGAATAACGCCCTTCTCATCAATCACAAAAGTGGTGCGTACGATACCCATGTACTTACGGCCCATGAACGCTTTCTTTTGCCAAACACCGTATGACTTAATCATCTCTTTACTCTCATCGCTGAGGAGCGGGAATGGAAGATCGTGAGTGTCGATGAATTTCTGATGTAGTGCAACAGAATCCGCGCTGACGCCGATGACCTCTGCCCCCTTTTTATGAACCATCGAGATGTTGTCTCGGAATGAACAGGCCTCTTTGGTGCAGCCCGAGGTCAGATCCTTCGGGTAGAAATAAAGAACGACTTTTTTCCCTCGGAAATCTTTTAGCGATACCGTTTTGCCAGTCGCATCCGGGAGATGAAAATCAGGTGCTTTATCGCCTTCTTTTAACATTGGATGCTCCCTCATGAAATACCAGCAGCGGCTTTTTCAATTTCACCATACGGGGGTTCTACTCCGGGATTGTCCGAAACCCACGCATAGCGAACAATGCCTTTTGAATCGATAACAAACACCGCGCGCTTGGAAGCGGCAAAACCCTTCATGCCGGAAAAATCGTTGTAGAACCCACAGTATTGTTCACTTACCTTCCGCGTATAGTCACTTAAGAGCGGGAAGGTGAGATGATTCATTTCCCCAAAACCTTTAAGAGCATAATGCGGATCGACACTAATGCCGAGGACCTGAAGATTCATTCCTTCAAAACGAGATAATGAGTCGCGGAAGTTGCACATTTCCTTGGTGCAAACGCCGGTAAACACACCGGGGAAAAATGCGAGGAGGACCTTCCTTCCGGAGAATTCCTTGAGTGTTCGCTCCTTTTTCGT
>DATGFY010000421.1:0-7600 GCA_035308785.1 Bacteroidota bacterium
GCGGGAAACACTATAGGAACAAATGTCAACATTCGAAAGTCTTGCCTATCAAGCTCTTCATTATGGACTCTTATTCATAATGATAGGATCGATGGCCGCTTACGCAATATTTTGGATATTGTTTTTTGGAAAAATCGTTGCAACCGTCCTGCAGACGTTTTTGGGGCTATCGAAGTCCGTCGCAGGTACGAATCCCGCGCGACCATCAGTTTCCTCACGGAGTTTTTTCAGCATGCCCGAGAACCTCAGAAAGTTACATGGGATATTGATGTATTGCTGGATTGGAGCATTTTTGAGCGCGATATTATTAGTCATCTTGGAAATAATCTTTAGAAAGGTCCTTAAAAATTAAGGCAATCTTTGGATTGTTCAAATGAAAAAAAGGGCGACCCATCAACATGGGTCGCCCTTTTTTTGAGCGAAACAGGCGCTTCGCTCTACACGTTGGCTTGCGGATTTACCGGCGGCGGAACCTGCCAACCGTTGTGGCGCTTGCGGAAGAGAAGCGCCAGCCCAATGACGATAAGCGCGAGAGGCCAAAAGCGCGAGGTCACATCCCACACTTCCCACCCGGAAAGATAGCCGACATCGGTCAAGATAAACAGGGCCCCTGCGCCACCGACGAAGAACGCGGGCACAAGATAGAACCAATCTTTCGGGTTGCCGAGGAATGCCATGAAGAAGGCAATGCCAAAGATGAGGAACGTCGCGGGGAAGACCATGCCTTCGTGGAACTCGAACCGGTCCATCGTCCGCAAGAAGAAATAGACTCCATACAAGAATAGCACGCTGCACCAGAAAATCTTTCCTTGCGCGTTGCGCGCGAACCCTCTTGCAACGCCAAACAATCCCCAGAACACGAGCAGGAGCGAAATGATCCGCTCGGTATCGAGATTGAAGAAATAATATCTGCGGGCAATCAACAAAAGGCCGGTGACGATAAGGGCGACACCGAACCACGAAACACGCCGTTGCGGAGTAGTCATAGTGATAGTTCCGGATTGAATCAGAATGTGGTGAATAAGTTTTCTTCGGGAATCACAAACGCGAGGATAATATAGAGCAGCAATCCCCAACCCCACGAAGCGAGGGTAAGAATAACATAGAGGATCCGCACAATGGTCGGGTCCACGCCGAAATATTTCGCGAGTCCACCGCAGACACCGAACAGCTTCTTATCGGTCAACGATCTGCGCAGTTCTTTACGCACGGCGTACGGGGGAACAGCGCCTGCACAAGCACCGGCGGAGGCGCTCCCGGCATCGCTTGCCGCACCGGATGAGGTTGGATCGGCTGCGGGATCGACCGGCGGAGGCGTAACTATGTACGGCTGAGATTTTGGGCGCGAGTGAACATACAAAAACCATAAGCCAACGATGATCAGCATGACCGGAAATGCAACCTGCCACGACATGTGGAACCAATCGAACGCTGCAAACCAGCCGAGGTTCGCCATCAGGAAGAGCGCTCCGATGAGGATCATGATGATCCCCCAGAATCGCTTTTGCTCGCCCGATTTTCCGGGAACCGTGCCGGGAATCTGGTATGCCGCGCTGAGATCGGGGTTCCACGGCATGAGGAGCATGCCGGCGATATAGACGATAAAGCCGATTCCGCCCATGATCGTAACGATCACGAACACAATCCGCACAATCGTCGGATCGACGTCGAAATACTCTGCGATGCCGCCGCAGACGCCATCGATCATCTTATATCTCCGCGACTTATACAGCCGCCGAGGGGTATCAGCCATTGTAGCAGCTTCCATTTTGCACCATCCTTTTCCTACTCTTATTTACGATAAGGACGGGTGTATTGTTTCGATTCCGGGATAATGCAAAAAGCCGTTTTCGCTCTGGAAAACGGCTTTCTGCCACTAACGGTTGACTCAATATTCGAAAATCGCAAATCAAAAATCAAAAATCTCCTAGACTTCCATGATCTCTTTTTCTTTTTGCGCGAAGAGCGAATCGATATCCTTGGTGTACTTATCGGTAATCTTCTGCGCATCGGTCTCGCCGCGCTTGCGCTCGTCTTCGGAAAAATGCTCGGCCTTTTCTGATTTCTTCAGATGCTCAATCGCGTCGCGCCGGACGTTGCGGATAGAGATCTTTCCCTCTTCGACGAATTTTTTCACGAGCTTCACAAGCTCTTTGCGGCGTTCTTCGTTGAGCGGAGGAATCGGCACGCGGACGAGATTGCCATCGGCGACAGGGTTCAAGCCGAGACCTGCCGAAAGGATCGCCTTCTCGATCACCGGAATTAAACTCTTATCCCACGGCTGCACTGCAATGGTGTGAACGTCGCTGACGCTGACGGACGCCGCTTGTTGAAGCGGGACGATCGAGCCGTAGTAATCGACTCGAACGCTGTCGAGCAGCGCAGTGGTGGCTTTGCCGGTGCGAATCTTCGCCAGCTCCTGGCGCAAGACTTCGACCGCTTTGTGCATTTTGTCTTCGGTTTCTTTGATGATATCCTTTACCATACCAATCCTTTTTTGAACGTGATACGGGAACGAATTATTTGCGAGCGGCGGAGTTTTTTACTGCAGACTTCACTGTTGCGCCGTTCGGCGATACTAACGTGCCTACCGTTTCGCCGGTAACAAGTCGAACCAAATTTCCCTTCTTATTCATGTTGAACACCACGATCGGCATGTTGTTCTCTTTGCTGAGCGTGATCGCGGTATGATCCATGATGCGGAGATTTTTTTCGAGGACGTCGGAATACGAAATGGTAAGAAATTTCTTGGCCTTGGGGTTCTTCTCAGGGTCTGAATCATAAACGCCATCCACACGTGTGCCCTTAAGAATGACATCTGCGCCGATCTCAATGGCACGAAGCGCCGCAGCGCTATCGGTGGTGAAATACGGATTGCCGGTGCCTGCGCCGAAGATGACCACTCTCCCCTTTTCAAGGTGGCGGATCGCCCTGCGCCGGATAAACGGCTCGCAGATTTCTTCGACTTTGATTGGGCTTAAAAGGCGTGTGAACACGCCATGGTGTTCGAGAGCGCTTTGGAGCGCGAGGCCGTTGATGATGGTTGCGAGCATCCCCATGTGGTCGCCGGTCACCTTATCGACGCCGTCGGAGGAATGTTCCACTCCGCGGTAAATGTTGCCGCCGCCGATGACAATGCCGATCTGCACGCCAAGTCCCTGCACCTTGCGGATTTCCTCGGCATAACCGCCAATGACATTGGAATCGATCCCGAAATCCTTCTCCCCCATCAGCGCTTCACCGCTGACTTTGAGAAGGATGCGCGAGTATTTAAGTCGCTTTGCCATGGTCAAAAAAAAGGTCTCAACCGAAGTTAAGACCTTTTATATTCAGATGGATCCTTCGCCAAGATGAAACCGCTGGAATCTCCGGACGGTGATTTTTTCGCCCGTCTTCGCGGTCATATCGAGGATCAAATCCTTGATCGTTTTGCCGCTATCCTTAATGAACGTTTGCTCGATCAGGCAGTTTTCCTGGTAATATTTTTCCAGTTTGCCCTGAGCAATCTTCTCGAGGATCGCATCGGGTTTCTTTTCGTTCTTCGCTTGTGTGCGATAGATATCGAGCTCGCGGTTGACCGTCTCCTGCGTAACTTGTTCGCGGCCGATGTATTGCGGATTCATCGCGGCGATCTGCATGGCGACATCGCGGGCGAGGCCTTTGAAGTCGTCGGTCTTTGCCACGAAATCCGTTTCGCAATTCAATTCCACCATTGCGCCGATTCGTCCGCCGGCATGGATATAGGCTTCGACGAGCCCTTGATTGGTGGCCCGGTCGGCGCGCTTTTCCGCTGTGGCGGCGCCCTTCTTCCGGAGATAATCGATTGCCTTATCAAGATTTCCATCCGATTCGGCAAGAGCTTTCTTGCAATCCATCATTCCTGCGCCGGTTTTATCGCGCAATGTTTTTACTAACTCTGAACTAATTTCCATTAAACTATTTTCCTTTGGTGTATTTAATCTAAACAAGTGGGTCATGCCGTCCGCCTACGGCGGATTGTTTCGGCATCTATACCACGAACAGACCCTGAAACAAGTTCAGGGTGACGAGCGCTGTGTTACGCTTCCGCCTTTTCCGATTCCATGCTGCTCATTTCTTCAGCTTTCGCCGCAGCGTCCTGGAGTTCGGCCTGGGCGCGCTGGCCGCCTTCGATGATTGCATCGGCAAGAGCGCGGGTCACTAGCTGAATCGATTTGATCGCATCATCGTTTGCTGGGATCGGATAATCGACCGAATTGGGGTCGCAGTTCGTATCCACCATTGCAAAGACGGGGATGCCGAGCTTCTTCGCTTCGCTCACGGCAATCGATTCTTTAATAACATCGACGACGTAGAGCGCACCCGGGAGGCGGGTCATCTCAACCACGCCGCTCAGGACTTTCTGCAGCTTGCCCTTTTCGCGATCGAGGAATAAAATTTCTTTCTTGGTGATTTTATCGAACGTGCCGTCTGTTTCCATCTTCTCGATGTTCGTCAGGCGTTTCACGCTCTTGCGGATCGTTGAAAAGTTCGTCAGCATTCCGCCCAGCCAGCGTTCCGAAACATAAAACTGGTTGCAGCGTCGCGCTTCTTCTTCGATTACGTTCTTCGCCTGCTTCTTGGTGCCGACAAACAAAACGCGTCGGCCCTGGCCTGAGAGCGTCGTAAGCGTTTCGCAGGCAACGTGGAGAAGTTCGATCGATTTCTTGACGTCGATGATGTGGATCCCGTTGCGTTCCATGAAAATGAACGGTTTCATCTTGGGATTCCAACGGCGGGTCAGGTGTCCGAAATGGGCGCCTGAATTGATTAAGTCAGCGAGTTCAACTCGTGGCATGTGGTGTTGCTCCTATGTGTACTGGTTTAGTTAGTCCTCTACTCTCGTCATCTTTCGTCCGGAATTCCGCCGCCAACCTACTAGCGCCGGAACACTGCCGGAGAAATCGGAGAGTATGCGTGTTGTTTAATTCTATCGTCACTGCAAGGGAGGCAATGCAATCCACTATCATATGCACTCTGCAACCGGATTGCTTCGTTGTTCCATCAACAATAATGTTGAAAGAACGCCTCGCAATGACTAAATCCTTTTGGAACTGCCTCTCCGGAACTATCGACGGAGAAGCGACAAAAACTGTATTAACGTTTCGAGAACTGGAACCGCTTGCGGGCCTTCTTCTGCCCGGGCTTTTTGCGTTCCACCATGCGCGGATCGCGCGTGAGCAATCCGTGTACGCGCAACTTTGCGCGAAGCTCTTCATCTAGTTTCACGAGCGCGCGGGAAAGTCCCAGCTTCATTGCGCCTGCCTGCCCTACTACTCCGCCGCCGTGCGTATTGACCGTGACATTGTACTTGCCGGTCGTTTCAGTCGCCGTAAACGGCAACATGATCTCGTTGCGCAGCGTTTCAAGCGGGAAAAATTGTTCGAACGGCTTATCGTTCACCGTGATTGTGCCGGTACCCGGCGTGATGATGACGCGGGCCACGGAAGTTTTCCGTCTGCCGACCGTTACTGTTTGTTGCGGATGAGATGCCATGAAAATTCCTTAGAAACTCACTTTTTCGGGTTGCTGGGCGGCATGCGGATGCTGTTCGCCCTTATACACTTTCAATTTCTTAATGATGCGCGCGCCAAGACGGGTGTGCGGGATCATTCCTTTCACCGCGTGGGTGAACACTTTTTCGGGATTCGTCTTCATCAGCATCTTAAACGATTCCACCGTTGCGCCGCCGGGGTAGCCGGTATAATGGAAGTACGTTTTCAGTTCTTCGCGCTTGCCGGTCACTTTCACTTTATCGGCATTGATCACGACGACGAAATCGCCGGCATCGATATTCCGTGTAAACGTCGGCTTGTGTTTGCCGCGAAGCAGATGCGCGACATGGCTCGCCACGCGCCCGAGCGTCTGTCCGGAGGCGTCAACGATAAACCATTTCTTAGTAATTTCGCTCTCTTTGAACGAATGTGTTAATTTTTGCCCTAACATGTCGAAATTCTTTCGGTAATAGCGTAAATGAAGGAATTCTACTAAAGTCTTTTAATTTACCTAATTTTTAGGAGAAAGGCAAGAACCTTTTACTAAAAGCGGTGGACGGTGGATGGTGAACGGTGGACGGAAAAAGCGCCCCTCCCGACCGTCATTGCGAGGCGTTCCGGCAACGAAGTTGACGGAACAACGAAGCAATCCCCCAGCCAGTCTGCACTATCTCGGCTACAAAAATGTGTTATTCCGGCATTCTTCTGGCCGGAATCCACGTTCTTTTCTTCCATTTTCCTCCGCCTCCGGCGGATTCCATCTTCCATGGTTTATCTTTGCAGCATAAATTTTTTATTTTTTTCTGCACAAATACTGTTTAAACATATATTTACCTGCAAAAAATCGTGCAAAATTGGGGGTGTTTTTGAGTAGTTTTTAGGATTTTTAAGGTGCTTTTCACACGAAAGGGGATGGTATTCGGCTATGGACTCTCTCCGGAGATTAACAATGCGTCATTCCTATCTAATAACGATCCCCATGGGAAATGCGTGTATCGTAAGCGCATAATACTATTGGTTAAGTGGATTTATGATAGCATACGGTATATAGCTTATATATACACTTCCTTAACGAGAAAAGCAAGAAGTTTTTTTGATAATTTTCAGTTCGGCAGGCGCTCCCTCCCAACCCCTACTTATTATATATAACACTCCTTAGGTCAGAAGTCAAGAGAAAAACGTACGATTCACAAACAAAATTGTTACTCATCATTGGCCGAATTCAAGGTAATTACCCTCGCCTTCTCATTAAACCAAACTTCGCCATTTCCGATCATAGCCCCTTGATAATTCACAAACATATGATGGGTGTCTGCTTCCGTAATCTTAAGTACATATGACTTGGTGAAAATACGGTCGTACGCGGCAAGAAACGATTTACTATTTCGGATTCTTTCTCCTTTTTGGTGGGGTTTCGTGCCGACGGTTATTGGGTAGGACATGAATGAAGCAACAGTCTCCTTATCGCCTTTTATCACCGCATCTTGAAATTGTCGCACATTCCTCTCGAACTCTCTCTCGCTTGATACACCAATCAAAGAGTACCAATTATTGTTGCCTAACGACGGTGTGCCCGATTCGTATTTCAAATAAAATGAGATACCCGCACTATCGTTCCCGGAGAAATATTTGCCTTCCATTTCGTAGATCGATAATTCTCTATTTCCGAATCGGTGCATAGGATCACTCTCAGGAAACGCTCCAACAAATCTTGAAAGTATCCTACCAGATGAATCTCGGTGAGTGAATTTGAAGGTTCCATTATTTTCTGAAGAACCGGATATTGGTAAATCTTGTGAAGTTCCAACAAAATAGTAGTAGCCTGTAATCGGCTTTCCAATCAGACCGTGAGCAGATTCAAAATTCATATGTTCCGAATACACCGTCAACACGGCAGGTGAATGGCCAATTCTTCCTTTGTAAATCTCATTCCACACATCTCTGGAACTATCTTGGGCCGGGAGCAATGAAACTGTAGCTACGAACAGCAGAAGCTGAACAAGGAATGATCGAATGTTAAAATGGAATGTGACTATCATCGCTCCTCCACATTTGAGAAATCATACTGTTTAGCTCACATTATGCCC
>DATGFY010000422.1:0-3765 GCA_035308785.1 Bacteroidota bacterium
GGACTTTTTCGATGAAATATTTTTCGAATCCCATTTCGATCATGTCCTCGTCGTTGCGGCGTTCATCAATAAGATTATAGAGGAGCAGATCAACCTGTTTGTAGGAAAAGCCGAGTTCATCTTCATCGGTTTGTCCTTCCCAGAGATCAGCCGTAGGTTTTTTCTCGATGATCTGTTTCGGGAGACCCATAAATTCTGCGAGCTGCCAAATTTGGGTTTTATACAAATCGCCTAAAGGATTAACAGCGCAAGCGAGGTCGCCGAATTGTGTTCCATAACCGAGGAGCATTTCGGTTTTGTTTGAGGTGCCAATAACAAGAGCGGATTCAACGGCGCTAAGGTCATATAGAACGATCATCCGTTCGCGCGCCATGATATTCCCCTTGCGGGTCTTATCCGCAATCTTGCCGCCATCGATATAGGGCTGGACCATCGGGGTGATATCGACGGTTGCAGAGCGGATACCAAGCAGTTTGATCATTGCATCGGCATCGGCAACACTTGCCGGGTTGCTAGTTTTATACGGCAGTTTGACAGCAAGAAGATTCTCTTTGCCGAGCGCTTCCACCGCAAGGGCAGCGGCGAGGGCGGAATCTACTCCCCCGGAGAGCCCTATGATGCCTTTTGAAAATCCCGCATTGGTAATTTCATCTTTGAGAAAATCGACTAAGAGCTTCTTTACGGTCGGGTAATGAAGCGCGATCCCATCGACTTTTTGCGCATGAGTTTCCATCAGCTATTCTTGCGTTCGCTCGGTGGAAATGTGCCCGGTGTTTTCAATTGCACGGTTAATTCGTTCACAAAACGTTGTCGCTCGTCCTCGCTACGGAGGTTCAACAGGTACGATCGTTTGGAACGGATCAGGTTATTCGCCGGCTCATCGGGTTCCGGGAAGACGTCCTTGATCAGCCAGTTAAAGGTGTCAATTGCGGACATTTAAGGATTCTTGAAGATTATCGGATATTCTTGTCAATAATATACGGCAAATCGGGGGCAGTAACAAACGGGCAAAATCTGCTCATTACTACTATTATGCGATTGTACCGACTTCTACAATAGGGTAACTTGTATTCGAGTATTATACGTAGCATTTTTTGCGAATTGTTCGCAACGGGGTTGGCTTCTCTCCTTCCCTTACACGCTCATCTTCAAGGTATTCTACAATGAAATTGATACGATTTAGCATTAAACTCTTTTTCACGTTTGTTCTTATGTTCTCTGCAGCAATGTCCCAGTGGACACAGACAAACGGTCCGGGGGGCGGCGGCATTTCCGCGATAGCATCGAACGGAACCTATATGTACGCCGCATCGGGTGGCGGCTACGGCTCCGGAATTTATGTCTCTAAAGACAACGGCCTTACGTGGAAGGCCGCCGATTATACGGTGAACTCAAGAGACGATAAGAACATACTTTGCATTGCTGCCTCTGGCGCATCTGTTGCCGCCGGACTTCCGGGCGGCTGGTTGTTGATGTCAACGGACAGCGGTGCAACATGGACGCACGTTTATATCGGCCGTTCGGACGATGTGACAGCGCTCTACGCCAGTGGCAATACGTTCTACGCCGGAACAAACAGCGGCGGCGGATTTTCATGGACCATCGGGGTCTCCTCCGGCTGGAATTCACTCGGAACTGCCATCAACAACGAACATCTGACTGCATTTTATGCCAACGGTTCGACTCTTTATGCCAGCGCAATCTACGGCTATCCAAGCTTTTGGAGCTCACCCGATTCCGGAGCGACGTGGACAACGATTACGGCTCCGAGCGGCGCAAGCAATATTTATTCAATGGGCGTTTTTGGCGGCTTGCTTTATGTCGGGACGAATAACGGCGTATTTTCTTCAACCAACAATGGAACGAATTGGAGCGCAAAGATATCCGGGATGAGCGATGTAGGAATATCGATGTGCCTATCGGCAGGAAAAATTTATGTCGCCGGTTACAACGGCGTTTATTCGATGGCGACAGGCGGGACATCGTTTACACAGGTGTCTTCGGCGTTCGGATGTTCGACGATATTCTCTTCGGCAACGGGAGTTTTCGTAGGGTCAACCGGCACGTATCCCAGCGGACCGACTGGCGTTCTCCTCTCGACTGACGGAGGAACGACATGGAAAGACCGTAACTCCGGGCTTGCAGGAACGACCGTTGAAGCAATGATGGTGAATGGATCGACGGTTTATGCAACGACGAAAACGGCCGGCCTATTCTCAACGACGGATAACGGCACTACCTGGACACTTCTGAATATGAATGTGACCGGAAATGACGCCCTTGCGAATGCCCTTGCCATCCACAGTGGAAAGTTCTTTGCGCCCACATCGAACGGCATGACTACTTCAACCGATGGCGGAACAACGTGGGTGCCTTCTTCACCGGGATTTACGCCGCAAGCGTTTTTTGCTTATGGATCCAAGGTTCTTGCCGGAAATTTCAGCGGTGTGAGCATCTCAACCGATAACGGAACATCGTGGACCGCGTCAAACACGGGATTGCCGGGATCCGCAAATACCAATGGGTTTGGAGTGCACGGTTCGAATCTGTTCGTGTTTCTGTATTCGCAGGGGATTTATGTTTCTACCGATAGCGGCGCGACGTGGACATCTGCAAACACCGGACTCTCAAGTTCGCGCGTGCGTTCATTTACGACGCTCGGTTCGATGATCTTTGTCGCCACGGATGGCGGAGGAATTTACAAATCGACCGACGATGGTGCGAACTGGCAGGCCTCGGGCATTTCCGGCGGAAACTGCTGGTCGATCACTTCGAGCGGAACCACATTGTATGCTGGATCGAACGATGGCGTTTCGGTTTCGCACGATAGCGGAGCAACATGGAATCAGACAAGTCCATGGCAGATCATTACAAACGCAGTCGTTGTTACATCGACGAATGTGTTCGCGGGCGGATTAGATGCCGGTGTGTGGCGCGTTGGCCAGACCGATGCGATCTTAGGAGTCGCCGATCAAAAGGGATCGAAAGTCCCTGCGGCGTTCCGGCTGATGCAAAACTATCCCAATCCATTCAACCCCAGCGCAACGATTGAATATTCGCTTGCGGCACGTGGACCGGTAACGCTGAAGATATTCAATGTCCTTGGCGAGAATGTCCGCACTCTGGTGAACGAGGTGCAAGGAGCAGGAAATAAGACGGTGAAATTCGACGGGGCGAACCTTTCTAGCGGCGTGTATTTCTACCGTTTGCAGGCGGGAAGTTTTGTTTCGATGAAGAAGATGGTGTTGATGAAGTAAGCGTTTTACAGATAGTAAACAGAAAAGGTCGGCGATGAGCCGACCTTTTCTGTTTTTGGGGGATTCAGGTATAGACTAATTACATCTTCAGCAGCTCAAGAACTTTGTAGATAAGCATGGCAGGCCAGACGAGTGCCTTGAGGACGCCAAGCACCGTACCCCACATTGTTGTCGCGTGTTGAATGTAATAGAAAGCCGCGCCGACTATGCCTAGAAAGTAAATCCACGAAGATCCGTTTGTACCATGATGATGATCGCTCATAACTCCTCTGAGTTTTGAGTAATATACTGAAAATGGGTGGGAAAAGTTTCGTCGGGAGCGAAAGAAATGGTGAGTTCTAAAGCGGAGAGCGAGAGATTCGAACTCCCAAGCCCTTGCGGGCGCCAGTTTTCAAGACTGGTGCAATAGCCGTTCTGCCAGCTCTCCTAATTAGAAATATAATATACGAAACTCGAATGGGAGTGGCAAAACCTACCAACGAAAGCAAAATCCGCATTTTTTCCCTAT
>DATGFY010000423.1:0-3712 GCA_035308785.1 Bacteroidota bacterium
ATTACACATTGGAGATGCGTTTTTTGTCACGTTAAAAGTGTTGCCCGATCCTTCGAATCCCAGCAACTTAGTGGCAACAAACATCGGTGCGAGCTCGGAAGGCCTCGCCGGCAATCCGGAGGGCAATTACGAATCGCACAACTGGAAGTTTTATGAGTTGCGTCCGACCGGCTTTCCATATACGGCAGATACCGCTCACACTGAACATGGCTGGTTCGCGCGCGGCGATTTTAATATCAATATTTGGTACACGATAACGGCAACGTCAAATACTCCTCCGGATTATCCGGAAGTGGACCAATTGAACAACACGTTCATAACTGGACCACGCCCGATTAATGCGGTAATAACGGATTGTAACTTCGCCGATTCGACGCATGCGGGCGTTCAGAATGCGGAGATTGTGTACTACACCAATACACAGCCTGCGCCCCAGACGGCCCCAATGACCTCGCTGGATAATACCAACTACAGCGGCAACATCCCTGGTTTTTCTGCCGGGACAACAGTGTTCTGGCACCTCCAGGCGACGGATATCGACGGGTTGTCGAGCATCTCGCCGTCACGATCGTACGAAGTGATGGCATTCCGGAACGCATATACGTATCCGGAGACGACCTCGACGTACACGCCCTCGCCGATTCACGGCGTTGGAACACGGATCGACTCGTCGCATTTCTTCCTGGCGATCGGACCGGATTCCTCGAGCAACGCAAACCCGAAAGACGACGGGACGGCAGGGCCGTTCGGACCGTTTAACTTTATGTTCTTCGGCGATACGATGCACTATGCGTGGGTAGGTGTCAACGGCGTGATGACGCTGTCGAAGAGCGCGACCGATACGGTCGATGCGAACTTTGGCGACTTCTTCAGCAATGTCTCGATACCGTTCTCGCAGGAAAAAGTGCACCGCGATACAGGTCTTGGCGGAACATACGGGCGCGGGCCTCGCAATTTCATAGCGCCATTCTCGAACGATTTAATTTATACGACCGGCGGACATTATCTGGGCGATATCTGGACGAAACAGACCGCCTCGACGTTCACCGTGGAATGGGACTCGGTCGGGCAGTTTGCGACGAACGGGACCGGGACGAAAGGCACCGAAGTGGTGCGCGCGATCCTGGACTTCAACGCCGCAACGATCGAATACCAGTATGACAACGTCGGGTTAGAAGGGTTAGACACGACCGCGACAGTGGGCTTGGAATCGGATTCCTCGGATGCAAACGAAGGTCACGGGTATTCGTACTTGGTGCACATTGGATATCCGGCGGAAGTCCGGCCGCAGAACGGGTTCAGCATCAAGTATTTGCCGATGGTCTATGTGAATGCGGCGAACGGCTGGAACATGGTCTCGGTGGGGAACACGCCGGTGGGAAGCAACTACGCAAAGAGCGCCCTGTATCCGACGGCGACAACGAATGCGTTCAACTACCATAATGGGTATCATCCGCAGACCACGATGGCGAACGGCCCCGGGTATTGGCTGAAATTCCCGTCGGCACAGACGGTAGCAACGGCAGGGACATTCCTGACGAGCGTCGATGACAGCATCACGAACTCGTGGAACATGATCGGCTCGCTCTCCGGAGCAGTCGATGTCAGCACCATTTCGACAACACCGACAGGATTGGTGACGAACGCAAGCATATATTATGGCTACAATGCAGGCTACCAGTCAACATCGTTCCTGAAGCCGGGCCAAGCGTACTGGGTGAAATCGAGCGGAGCAGGCATCATGCACCTCCATACGAGCGCGAATGCGCCGAAGACGGTAGCGACGGAAGCAACAGACGACCTGACAAAGCTGACGACGATCACGGTGCGGTCATCGGGCAGAGGCGCAGGGATGCAGAACCTGTACTTTGCCGATCAGAGCCAGATCCACCAATCGTACGAGCTGCCGCCGGTACCGCCGGAAGGAGCATTCGATGCACGGTTCTCAAGCCAGACGATGGTCGCGACCTATCCGACGACATTTGCCAATGGCCAGGCGTATGAATACCCGATCGAGATTCAGGCCACCGGTTACCCGGTGACGATCTCGTGGCATATCGCCAACAGCTTAGGGACGCGGAAATACGTGTTGACCGATGCGATGGGCGGACGGGTGTTAGGAAACAATGTGATGAACGGGAACGGAAGCTTGAAGATCTCGAACGCGAGCATCAAGACGGTGGTGGTGAAGATGCTTGAAGGCGTGAACACGCCAAAAGCATTCGCGTTAAGCCAGAACTATCCGAATCCGTTCAACCCGACGACGCGGATGACGGTAGATGTGCCGAAGTCCTCGACGGTTGAGGTGTCGGTGTTCGATATCCTTGGCCAGAAGATTGCCACGTTAATGAACGGGCAGCAGCCTGCCGGATCGTTCACGATCGAATGGAACGGCCAGGATGCAAAGGGATTGCAGGTGCCGACCGGAATGTACTTCGTCCGGATGACCTCCGATGCCTTCTCCTCGGTCCGTAAAATCATGTTGATGAAGTAAGTTCAGCACAAGTGCAGAAAAGCGCCCGCAATGAAGCGGGCGCTTTTCCACTGCGAGAGTTTGAAGAATATTACTAGAATAATTCAATAACCACAAAACTAAGCGAGGTTTATCATGAAACGAATGATTTTAATTGTTTTAGCCCTCGGCTTGTGCATCTTCTTTGTCAACGCGGCGTGGGCGCAAACAACGCCGTTTTTTGTCAAGATATATGCTCAGGACGGCGCGCAGCCGAATTATGACACATTGCACATCGGTGAATTAGCCGGTGCCACCTACGGAATTGATCCGGGCCTTCATCCGGCAGGTCAGGATAGCGCATACGAATATGACTATCCGCCCGTACCGTTCGGCTCATTCGATGTTCGCTCGATAGATTTTGGCGGGCATCCATCTAACACCGGCCACGATCTAGGCCTTGTGAACGATTACCGCACGTTGCATTCTAACTATTATGCAACCGATACGTTCGCGATCCAGTTTCAGCCGAGCGATACAAACAGTCACCCAGGTGATTCCGTCTCGTTTGCGTGGGATTCTTCGCTTGTTAACCATGCCGGCGGCGGATCATGGATGCTTGTCGCAGCATATCCCTATACGGCGATCAACCCCGCGACTCCCATTATCGTGGATATGACGACCCAGACCAGCGTAAAAATTCCGATCGGTTTATCGGGCGCATATACGCAGCAGTTCTATATTATCACCGGCGACGGTTCGAAGTTTGAAACTTTCACTTACAATCGCATCTGCACCGATACAACAGTTACCGGAAAATGGGGCAAGGAACCCAAACCCGGAGGGTTGAAACCGGCAAAATTCACGTGCCCGAACGTTAACGACATCGGCGACCAGCTCTTTACGCTCTCGCTGACGGGCGGCATGACGGTTGGCACCGATCCGATCAAGTCTGTCCACCTTAAGAAATGGGCGGATGTGTTGAAGAATTCGAACGTGACCTCGAAGGGCGTTTCATTCGTTCATCAGAACGATTCATCGGCTTGCTTGTTGTACAACCATATCGTGAAGAAGGGCGTGAAGAGCTATTATACGAAGAAGCAACTCACGAGCCTTACGCCTGTATATGGAAAGGGCACGAACAACGGGCTATTCGCCGAATTAATGGTCCTTCAGGTTAACCTCGCCGCAAGCACTTACGGCAGCACTCCGTCCGGCTTGGGAAATGTTACGATCACAGGAGCGACCGGAAATCTGGCG
>DATGFY010000424.1:0-2731 GCA_035308785.1 Bacteroidota bacterium
CGGATTGATCGAATCGAATGTCTGCTTCGATGACGATTCCCGAAACGCTCCGTCTACATATAGTTGATATTCTCTCAACTCGCGACTCCGTAGACCGAAAGTCCGATGATCAATACGATCAGAACGAACATCACGAGATAAAAGAGCGAAACCTGTCCGTTCAGCGATTTCAATTGCTCCGCTGCATCCGCGGGCGCATTTCCTGTCGCCGTATCATGTACGATCTTGCTGCGCTTGCGCGACTTCACCGCGAAGAGTATTCCACTGATCGCCATGATCGCAAAGAGAATGATTTTGGCCGTGAGCCATCCTACGGTGAGAACGCCATAGCCGCGGGAGATCATATTCGAGATGCCGCTCGCGAGCATAATCAGCACCGCAACGGGGCTTAAGATGCCGATCGATTTGAGGGAAGAAATAATCGTCAGCCTTTGCTGGATATCTCTTGCGCGCCGATATTGCGCTTCAAGCATAATTCCCCCGGCGAGCGTTGTAAAAAACAGCCCTAAACCGAGAAAATGAAAAAAAATAGAGATTTGGAATTCGCTCATGCGTTCATGATGGAGAAATTGCTCTTGAGGTTGATTTATAAGATACAAAATGTTTAGTAAATATGCAGATTTTGCTGTCTAATTGGTGTTTGAACGTCCCTTTTGAGGATCTGGCTCTAAAGGCTGGGATAGCCGATTCCGTTGCAATTAGGTCAAATCTTTTCTAAATTTTAGGCGTGGACCAATCTATCTTGATGAAGGTATAATGAATAAGCTCCTCGTCGTCGGCCTGACCCTCCTGATTTATCAATTCGTGTTCGCACAAGCACCGTTGGGTAAAATGCTCTCGAAGGCGTACCCTCGCATCAAATCCGCCGATGCTGTCCCGGTCGTCATATTCTTCCGTGACAAAGGGACTTCTCCAAAGGGAACAACCATCTCCGATGCCCGGTCTCTCCTCTCTGAACGGGCGATTCGCCGCCGCCTCAAAGTGCGTTCTGCCGGAAATCTATTAGATGATGCCGATATGCCTCTCGAACGCCGATACCTCGAGGAAACTTCTCGCCATGTCCTCGCTATCCGGCACGAATTGAAATGGTTCAATGCGGTAAGCGCGCTTGCAACCAAATCGCAAATCACGGAACTGCAATCGCTGCCGTTTGTCAGCAACATCGATCTCCTCCGGCGATGGAAAGTCAATCACTCGTTAGAAACGGGAAGCGTTGTTCAATCGAAGACAACCTTCAATCATCATGTTCAGGCGACAGGAATCGATTATGGTCCTTCCGGGCGGCAGGACAGTCTCACGCTGATCCCACAAGTCCACGCTCTCGGTCTTCACGGAGAGGGGATCGTCATCGGTATGATGGATAACGGCTGGCGATTGCTTTCGCACGAGGCGCTCGATTCGGTGCAGATTATCGCCACGTACGATTTCGTCGATCACAAAGAAAGCGTGGTTCCCTATGATACCAGTCCTACCTTCGGCTCCCACGGTATTAATACGCTCTCGACCATAGCGGGTGATAAACCCGGCGAAATCGTTGGGCCTGCGTTTCACTCCCAGTTCATCCTCGCTCGGACGGAGAACGACTCCAGCGAAACACCGATCGAGGAAGACAACTGGGCGCGGGCGCTTCAGTGGATGGACAGCATCGGCGTCGATGTGACGAGCACGTCGCTCGGGTATTTCACATTCGATTCGGGCTACACCAGCTTGACGTGGGAGAATATGGACGGTCAAACGGCGCTCATCAGCCGCGCCGCAGCGCATGGGGCGGCGCTCGGTATCGTTGTCGTCAACTCCGCGGGGAACGACCGGCTGCGCGGAGATCCGAATACGCTGATCGCTCCCGCCGATGCCGATAGCATCATCACTGCGGGCGCTGTCGATGGCGCGGGGATGGTGGCATATTTCAGTTCGTACGGACCTACAGCAGACGGCCGCATCAAACCCGACGTCATGTCTGACGGTGTCGGAATCTATGTCGCGGATGCAACCAAAGAAACATTCTACGACCGGATGCAAGGCACATCATTTTCGTGTCCGCTGACCGCCGGAGCTGCTGCGCTGGTTCTTGAGATGAACCCCGGCCTCACTCCGCTCATGGTACGGGAAGCGCTCCGCCAAACTTCATCGCAATCTTCAACACCGGATAATAATTACGGATGGGGAGTCGTCAACGCTCTTGCGGCTGTCTATTATTACTATCCGACCGATTCGTCATGGAATCTTCTTTCACTCCCCAAAACCGTCGCATCGAGTAACGTTGCGGCATTGTACCCGGGCGCAATAACACACGCATACTACTATTCGAACGGATTATACCACTCGACAGATACGGTTGCACCAGGTAAAGGATATTGGATAAAGCTCGGCACGGGCGGTTTTATTTCGATGCCCGGACAATTACTTGCCGCAGATACGGTTATACTTTCGACGGGATGGAATTTGGTAGGTGGTCCTTCATTTCCGATGCCGGTAGGGAACATTCAACAAGCACCTGATAGTATTCTGATTACTGCATTCTTTGGAACCCGACGATCTGACGGTTGCCTGTCCACCTATTGCTCTCACCCGGCTCCCGATACGCTATTTCCCGGTTACGGCTACTGGGTGAAAGCAAAAAGCCCCGGTGTCCTGATCATGTCCTCTCAGCCGTAAGGCAAAAAAAATGGCGGACATTTCGTCCGCCATTTTTCACAGAATCCGTCACCCCGAACTTGTTTCGGGGTCTAAA
>DATGFY010000425.1:0-2390 GCA_035308785.1 Bacteroidota bacterium
CATCGACAAACTGGATGTAGCCGTATCCGGTTTCCGGCCGGTCCGGGTGAATGCCGACGGTAATCAGAGAATCGGATTCGTTGGCAACGGAGATCGCGAGTTCCAGGATGCGCCGGAATTCCTGCTCATCGCGGATCATGTGATCTGCGGGCAGCACCACCATCACGGCGGAGGGATCCTTCTTGCGGATGACAAGCGAAGCAAGGCCGATGCACGGGGCGGTGTTTCTCCCCCACGGCTCGACCAGAATGTTCTCATCGGGGATTTCGGGAAGCTGCTTGGCAAGCAAACCCCGCTGGACTTTATTCGTCACAATGAGAATGTTCGTGTACGGAATCAACGGCTTGATACGGTTGACGGTGTTCTGCACTAACGTCCCGTTGCCGAGGATATTCAGCAACTGCTTGGGGGATTTTTCCCGGCTTCTGGGCCAAAACCGCGAGCCCACTCCGCCGGCCATGATGACCGCATAGACGTTTGCCATATCGATTTACACCCTCACAATTGAACTACGTGACACGACATCACCGGACAGAACGGCTGCCGGTGTTTTCCGCCGCGGCGATAGATTCGCTCTGCGATTGTCTTCCGTGAACCATCACCCGCGGCACGCGCACGGAAATGCCGGTAAAGACTTCGTAGGGAATCGTATTCATTAACGAAGCGATTTCCCACGCGGAAACGGTTTCGGTTCCTTGCGAGCCGATGAGGACAACTTCATCGCCAACCTTTACGGCGCTCTCAGGCCCAACATCGACCATCAGCAAATCCATGCACACGGCGCCGACCACAGGGCGGCGTTTGCCGCCGATTAAAACATGCGCGCGGTTGGTCAAACTGCGGCTGTAGCCATCGCCATATCCCACCGGAACCGTGGCGATGACAGTGGGGGCGGGTGTAACATACTTTCTGCCATAACTGATATACGTACCGGCCGGGACATGTTTCAAATAGATCACGCGCGATTTGAACGAGAGCACCGGCTCAAGCGGAACGCTTTCGGTTGTTTCCTGCGAAGGATAGACGCCGAACATCATCATTCCGGGACGCACCATCGAGTAATTCGCGGAAGGGAGATCGATCACTGCGCCGCTGTTGGCGGCATGGATAAGAGGAATTTCGATTCCGCGTTTTTTCAGCTCGATGCAAACGGTATCGAATCGTTCTATCTGCTCGGAGGCGTATGCCTTATCGCGCTCATCGGATGTAGCAAAATGGGTATAGAGCCCTTTGACGTTGAGGTGTTTCAGGCGGAGGATGGTTTCGATAGATGCGATAGCGTTTTGCGTCGATATGCCAAGCCGCCCCATGCCTGTATCGATCTTGATATGGACATTGGCTTTCTTGGGATGTTCCGCAGCAGCGCGGTCGATGAATTCGGCGATGCCGATGCTGGAGATGGAGACATCGAGGTCGTAGTCGAGGAAATCGCGGATCTCTTCGCCGAATGCTCCGCCGAAAACGAGAATGGGTTTCGTAATACCTGCCTTGCGCAGCTCGATGCCCTCTTCCAGAAAACCTGCGCCCAGATAATCAGCGCCAAGGTTAACGAGCGCGTGGGCAATGCCGATCAAGCCGTGCCCGTAGGCATTCGATTTGACGATGCCCATAATCTTCACGCCCGCGCCTACGCGCTTGCGGATCTGCTTGAAATTAAATTCAAGCGCGTCGAGATCTATTTCAGCGCGAGTGGCGCGCATTGAAGATCTGCGGGGTCAGGTTCAAAACATAAAAACCCACTCCAATGGCGGGCATCGAAGTGGGTTCGTTGTGGTAAAGGGCCATCAATCTTTTCGTGCGAGTCGGATGCGGTTCATAGCGCGCTGAAGGGAAACCCGTGCCCGATCAATATCGGTATCGGGGTCGCGCTTCGCAAGGCGTTCGCGGGCGCGCATTTCTGCGCGTTCGGCGCGTGTGAGATCGATTTCGGAAATCGCTTCGGCGGTATCGGCAAGCATAACCACTTTGTTGTGGTTCACTTCGACAAAGCCTTCGGTTGTGGCGAAATAATGATCGGCGCCTTCAGCGCCCCGAACTTTGATCTCCCCCACTCCCGTTGCAGCAAGCAACGGCGCATGGTTGAACAGGACCTGAAAGCTGCCCTCAACGCCCGGAGCGGTAAAGGATTCCACATCGCCTTTGAAGACAACTTTCTTCGGCGTTACAATCTCAAGCGTAAATGTTTTTCCGGCCATGTCTTATGCTTTGTGTTTCACGTCTATTGTTTCAGCGGCGTCTTTGCCTAGAGAAAAGGCGCTGTCCGCCGCGGGCGGACCGCCAGATCCTGAAACAATCCGCCTTTGGCGGACAGGATCACAAGCGGGAATGACACAGTTTTTTAGACGAGGCGCTGCCAACATTTCACGTTTCACGCTTTTTGGTTTATGCCG
>DATGFY010000426.1:0-4975 GCA_035308785.1 Bacteroidota bacterium
ATTTCTGTTTCCTGTGGTTAATAATCTGTGGCGGGCCGCCGCTGGGGAGCTGCACCGATTACCTCCCTTGTTGCAATCAGCGTGCCAACTCTTTTTCCGGGCGTTACGATGTCACATTCATGGGCTTAGCGTATTCAGTTAAGGCACGACGCGTGTCACAACGGCAACTATTACCTCCGCGCAGGTAATAATTACCGATCTATTAATTGAGTTTGCCTGCCGATTTCGTTAAATTAGTTTTTGTACTAGCGATCTGCGTGAGAAAGAGCTATGGAACGCCATGGTCCTTCCGCTGCCGAGAGTGTGGGTGCGAGAACCGGATTAGATTGCCACTACCCTATTAGACTAGACCCTCCCCTTAATCCCCTCCCTTCGTAAGGGAGGGGAAGCCGCCGCGCAGCGGCGGAGGGGTGAGTTACTCGCGTCGCGCACAAAAATTATCATCTCGTTCCGATTCCGCCGCCGCGGCATGTAAGAAAGATTATCATTAATTATTAAAGCTCTCTATGAAAACCCTTCCCATCTCCGGCATGAACGCATCCGAGATTTCTCTCGGCCTGATGCGCGTTCACAGCTTATCGCATAACGAAGCGGCAACGCTTGTAAAAACTGCGCTCGATTGCGGAATCAATTATTTCGATCATGCCGACGTTTATGGCGGAGGTAAATCGGAAGAAGTGTTCGCCCGCGCCGTCGATATGAAGCCGGCCATCCGCGAGAAGATGTTGATTCAAAGCAAGGTCGGCATCACGAACGGCTATTACGATTTTTCGAAGGAGCACATCCTTGAGGCGGTCGATGGCTGCTTGAAGCGGCTGAAGACCGATTACCTCGATGCTCTCCTCCTCCACCGGCCCGATACGCTCATGGAACCCGAGGAAGTCGCCGCGGCGTTCGACATTCTCCAAAAAAGCGGAAAGGTGCGGCACTTCGGCATCAGTAATCAAAAGCCGATGCAAATCGAACTTCTCCAAAAGTATGTGAAGCAAAAACTCTGCATCAATCAACTGCAGCTCAGCATCACCAACACGGGGATGATCGATACGGGCATTCATGTGAATATGCATGTCGATGGCTCAATCGAGCGCGATGGGAGCATATTGGAATACTGCCGCCTCAAGGATATTACCATTCAGGCCTGGTCGCCGTTCTTGTTTGGATTTTTTGAAGGGGTCTTTCTAGGCCATGAGAAGTGGCCGGAACTTAATAAGGTCATCGACCGTCTCGCGAAAGAAAAAGGCGTTCCCAACACCGCCATTGCTATCGCATGGATCCTGCGCCACCCCGCAAAGATTCAACCGATCGCCGGCACAACCAATGCCCAGCGCGTTAAAGATATTTGCAAAGCATCGGGAGTAGTTCTATCGAAGCAGGAGTGGTACGAGGTGTATAAGGCGGCGGGGAATACTATACCTTAAAAGCGTGAAACGTGATCCGCCACGGCGGAGTGAGACGGAAAAGCGTTAGAAGGTAAGAGGGTGAGAAGTTAGAGAGGGAGCCAGTCGGATTGACCTAAAGTGATTTGGGAACAAGTACAGATTGTCATTCTGAGCGAGAGCGAAGAATCTCTCCCCTCTCTTCGTAAGAGAGGGGAAAGTCCGCCGCAGGCGGACAGGGGTGAGTTACTCTCGGATTGCTCTGCGCTATCGGCGGAGATTCTTCACGGAGTTTACCCTCGAATGTTTCTATCGAGAGTTCAGAATGACATGCTTTAGTTTTATCATTTTCCGTTTTCGTTGCCGTTCAAATCATTCCACTAATCTTCCTCCCCAACCACTCCACCGCAAAGAGCAGAACGATTGCACCAAGGAAATACTGCCAGTTCCAGAGTTCGATCTCGCTTATTGAGACGTCTTCTTTCGTCGCAAACTTCACTTTCTTATTGATGTCGTCGGCCAGGCCGCCGCTGTTGGCGATATTATAATATACACCGCCGCCGCGGAAGGCCATTTGCTCTAAGAGCGGCTTGTTCATTTTCGTTTCGATGAACTCCACGTTCACCTGGCCGACAGTAAAGGTGCCTTTGTCCTCGCCGTAGGTTTTTCCATTTGCGGCAGCCTTGCCGGAGAATGTGTATTCTCCTTCGCCGAGGCCTTCGGCAGAGCCCTCGTACAATCCGTTGCCCGTGGCGTGCAGCTCGATCTGCGTCGCCTCATCGCCTTTGCGGACTTCCACATTCACCTCGGCGTTGTCGATGGTGTGCAGCTGCTCGTCATACACCTGCGCGGTGAACTCCGCCGGCTCTGCGGTGGTGAACACTTGCTGCGTTGGGGCGATCTTTACGCTCTTCTCGTCGTTCTTCGCAGTCAGCCAGCGTACCGCCGATGACATGAACGCGGGAAAGAACCGTTCCGTTGCCGCATTCCCCTGCGCCGAAAGTTTCCACTGCCATACGCCGTACCCGGTGATGGCAAGCGAACGTTGGCCGTTCAGATTCCGCATCGCGAGGAGCGGCTCGCCGAGCGCGACGTTCTGCTGCTCCGCTTCCGCAAGCATTTCTGCGCCGGGCTTCAAACGGAAGACCGTCTGCGTCTTGAACAACGGCGGCAGCGATTGCCACCCTTCCGCCGTCATTGCGCCTTCCAGCGTCAGCAGCGGATGAAACTTGTACCGGTCGGCAACAATGGGGAACACGTTCGCCTCAGCCGTACTGATTCCCGCCCACCCGATCGGCAGTTCGGCATCGAATGTCGCAAGCTTTCCGTAATCGATTGTGCGGCTGTTAATAAAGAACAGCGGCCGTTTGTCTTTTTCGATTGCCTCGCGCAAGCGCCGCATAGTTGTGCTGCCGGAAAGCTGCGTGGGGTAGCCGATGAAGACAAAACAATCCGCGCTGTCCAGCGCGGCGCTGCTCAGTTGATTCTCGTAAAACTCATCGGCCGATTTCTGCACGAACGCACGCACCGCGAAATGCCCGTCGTCCAATAATCCCTGCCGCACTGCAGGCACATCCGCAGAAGGCGCGCCCGCAACCAGCACGATCTGCATCTTGCTCTTTAATACTTTAATGAAAAATGACCGCGTATTGTTCTTATCGGTCAACTCTCCTGCCAAATGGGATACGCTCACCGTGTATTTCTTCATCCCCTCATCTTTGGGGGTAACAAACAGCTCAACGGGATATTCTCGCGTCCCGTCTTGCAGCGCAATCACTTTCCGTTCAACAATTGTCGTCCCGTCCGAAACCGTTACCTCTGCGTTCACGCCGGAGAAGCCGGAGCTCTTGATCGTCGCATCCACCGGCACGCGCGTATCGGCATACGCGAGATTGTTGGTGACGACTTTCTCTACCAGCACGTCTTTCTGTTCCACCGTATCGCCCACCCCTATAGTATAGAGCGGAATCCCGATCCCTTCGGCGTCGTACAACGGATTCTTGCCGACGGTGTAGTTGCCATCGGTAACCACAACTGCGGCCTGGATATTCTCTTTCGTGAGCCGGTCGCGCAATTGATTGAGCGCGTTGGCAATATCGGTCGTTTGTCCGGAAAATTTCAGTTCATCCGGTGCGCCCGGGAAACCGGCGGAAAGCTTGGAAGAAAACTCAAAATACTCCACGGCAGCGGGAGAATTCAACCGCCCAAGGCCGTTCGCTTTCAGCCACGCCCGCGTGACGCTATCGCGCGCAACAGCATTGTCGTTAATGGTCATACTTTGCGAATCGTCGATCAGCACCGCAACGCGCGGCGGCTGCTCATCGCGGTGAACGATGCGCACGCTGGGTTCGAAGAAGAGCAAGATCACAAAGGAAAGCGACGCAGCCCGCATCGCAGAAAAGAACCAGCGCCGACGCGGCGGCAGCGGAGGCAAGGTTGTACGGTAGAATGCAAACGCGCCCCCCATGGCAGCAATCACCAACAGTATTGCCAGCAGCGTGTTGCCCCGAAGAGAGAAAACGATCTCTCCGATCATCGGTATCTTCGGCAATTAACGAGCTTCATCAATATATTCAAATAATCATTTTTCATGCTTGCTCCCCTCTCTCGGTTATCGAGAGAGGGGCCGGGGGTGAGTGCCTTCTACCGCACAATATACATTTTTGCCGCCGTTGCGCCCGATGGCGTTTGCAGACGGCAGAAATAAATTCCGCTGGCAACGGAAAGTCCCTGGTCGCTCCGGCCATCCCATACGATCGGGTGATTGAGTCCGCGGAATGAGTAGCCGTTGAACACCGACTTCACGTGCTGGCCGAGGATATTATAAATATCGATGATCGACGGCATCGGCTGCGGCGTCGAGAAATAAATCGTCACCGAACCCGGAAATGCGTTTGCAACAATCTGCACTTTCAACTGGTTTTTCGAGGCAATAATACTCGTGTCCACGGTCGTGTAGGTCCACTGCGTTCTCCGCACGGGAGGCGGGCTCGAATAGACATTGCCTGCGCTATCCCGCGCCTCGATGGTAAACTTCACCACCGTGTTCGCACTCTGGTTCGGAATCGATGCCGCGTACGTTCCGGAGGTTGCATACACCGCAGGAGTTGTCAGTGTCATTGCGATTTGATGATAGACTTGAAAACCGTCAGCGCTCGTTCCATAATTCAGAAACACGCTGTCCGCCTTGATGCCGAATTTCGATGCGACGCCGATTTGTATCGCGCCGGGATTAAACAATGTTCCGATTGCCGGCTTGGCGCTGAAGATCGGTCCGAATTGCAGCGCGGCCTGGAACGCATCGATCATGCCGTACCCTACAAAATTATTCGGATAGGTGTTGAACCGCGCGTCGTGCAGATCGACAGGAATTGCAGAGCGCTCAATGGCATGAATTACTTGTAGAGGGGAAAGTTCCGGTCTCGCGCAGAGCACCAGCGTTGCCGCGCCCGCTGTTAATGGAGTTGAAAGCGACGTTCCCGATGCGGTGGTGTAATCGCTGTAGCCGCCAACGTATGCGCCATAGACGCTCGCTCCGGGCGCTACGACTTCGGGCTTTATGCGTCCGTCGTTCGTCGGCCCGGTCGAGCTGAATGATT
>DATGFY010000427.1:0-4445 GCA_035308785.1 Bacteroidota bacterium
ATTTTCTTGGCGTATCCGTAATGCCCGGGGTGCAGATGGTGAACGCGATTGCGCACTCCAAAATACTAAAGGCCGAATTCCCCCGTCTCAACATCGTCTGGGGCGGATATTTCCCGTCGATGCACAGCGAATCGGTTCTCAATTCGGATTATGTCGATTTTGTGATACGCGGACAGGGTGAAAAAGCCTTGCCTGATCTTCTCGCGGCGTTACGCGGTCACGGAGATATGAATAATGTAAGGAATCTTTCGTATCGGCGCGAGGGAAAGTTTATTCACAATCCCGAGTATCCAATCTTCGATCCGAATGATCGCCCTCTCTTCCCCTATGAGCGCGTGAATATTGATGGCTATGCGCAACCGACGTTTGTCGGAACCCGAACCTTGTGCCACGAATCGAGCGCGGGCTGCCCTCATAAATGCAACTTCTGCGGCGTGGTCGATGTCTTCCATAGCCGGTGGAAAGCCGAAACGCCGGAACGAACGGCAGAAACGATTTCCTATCTCTCGAAGAAGTTCGGCATCAATGGGATCGAGTTTCATGATAGCGATTTCTTTGTTTCGGAACCGCGTGCACGGGAACTTGCAGACAGGTTAATCGCCAAGAATATCCAATGGTGGGGCGAAGGACGAATCGATACGCTCCTGAATTATAACCGCGAGACATGGAAAACTCTCGAACGAAGCGGCCTCCGGATGATCTTTTTAGGAGCGGAATCGGGCTTGAATGAAACGCTTCAATTGATGGATAAAGGAGGTGTGACAATCGAAAAGACGAAGGAGATTGCCGCGCTCTGCAAAGAATATCACGTGCAATCGGAGTTTTCATTCGTCATGGGCAGCAACCCAACGCGTACCGAGGAAGATATCGATGCGACGATCGATTTGATGTACGAGCTCGAGCGGATCAATCCCCAATCGCAGATGCATCCGTTTATCTACACTCCCGTTCCCTTCGGCACGATTTACGACAAGGCGGTTGAAGGCGGACTGGCCTATCCCAAGAATCTCGATGAGTGGATGGCGCATGAGTGGCAGCAATATACGCTCCGCAGAAGTCCTCATACACCTTGGCTAACAAAACGGCTCTTTCGGAAGATCGTCAACTTCCGCGCCGTCCATCAATGCTACTATCCTAAGAACAACGACGCGTTTGTTGCGAAATGGAAAATTGCCCTCCTGAAAGTATTCAGTTCATGGCGCTACAAGTTCCGCATCTTCGCGGGCTCCTACGAACTGCGCCTTCTCCTCAAAGTGCTTATGAGTTACTCGCCTGGCAGAGAAGGATTTTGAGGGTTGAGAATTTTCCTCCGCTTCATCCTCGGCCTCTACCGCAGGTTCATTCTTAAACGCAGAATCGAGAAGACCGACGAGGTAAAGCTATTCGGCTTCTCCTTCCTCGTCCCCCCCACCGTCTTTCACCCGGCGCTGTATTTTACCAGCAAGTATTTTGCCGAATACCTGATGTCTCTTGATTTCACCGGTATGCGTGTTCTGGATATTGGATGCGGATCCGGTGTTCTCTCAGTAATCGCCGCATCGAGAGGCGGCAAAGTCACTGCTGTCGATATCAACCCGAAAGCTGCTGCGATCACCAAGGAAAACGCCTTCCGGAACGCTCTGGGAGGATCCATTGAAACACATGAAGGAGATATATTCTCTGCATTCAACGATACAACGCTCAAATTCGATCGCATTATCATGAATCCCCCCTTCCTCGATGGCGCTGCAAAAGACGATTCGGAAAAGGCCTGGCGCGGCGGCGAAAATCAGAATTTCATGACGCGATTTTGCGAAGGCGCCGCACATTACCTCGCTCCCGGCGGCAAGATTATCCTTGTCCTCTCCTCCATTGCCGATATCGAATCCATCCTAATGAAGTTCAAAGCCAACCGTTTTGCCGTCAATGAGCTACAATCAAAGCCGCACCTTGTTGAGCGGCTGTCGATCTATGAGGCCGTAAAGGCGTAGTTGGTCCTTCGTTTCAGTTTTCTAATCCGAAGAGATTCTTTACGCGCGTATATGAGCGGTTTGCTCCCAGTTTCGCAAGCTGCGTTGTGCCGGCTGTTGGAATCATGACCACGCGGACATGGTAAGTCAGATCTTGTTTGTAGGCAGCCAAAAGAGTCTGGAGAGCGTCTCCATTTGTTGTTCGCAACTCAATTCCCAAATCTGCTCCATCAAACAGGTAATTGATCTGCAGGGGAAAAGTTGGTTCGGTAGTAGGGAGTTGCATCCATGCCACATGATCTGAGCGAAAGTAAACGAGAAGGGCTCCTCCATTGCTCGAAATTTGGTCGAAGTTCTTGTTGCTCGTACTCGTGCCGTACGAGTAAACACGTGTATCATTTTGAAACGTTTGTCGGAATGATGACGACGGAATATCGAACGTCCATGTCGAGACATTCGCGTTTCCCGTTGGTCCGTTTGGCCCTGCGGGTCCTTTGCAGCCAAATGAGAATACGGTGAAGAACATTATACAGACGAGATACAGTTTCATAGTTTTACTCCCAAGATATGAATGATTGATTTGTAATTGCTCCTAAAAACAAATCTATTTGCCACCCGCGCATAAAAAAGAAGAGCCGCGAATAAATCCGCGGCTCTATGTAATTTCAGTTTTTGCTTATCCTCCGACTTTTTTTCCGATCGAAAATACATGATCGCGCAACGCGCGGATCTGTTCTTTGGAGTTCCCTCCCATCATATCCGGATCGGGCGATTGCATGTCAGGGTAAAACGTCGGCATGCGCGTGCCCGGCGATATAGAATCGGGATGCGCTATCCAATCGAGCACCCAATCGGGTTTCAATCGGTCGCGCGCCATTGCAAGATTCGGCGCAAGATCGCCAAGAGACTTGCCTTCCGGGATTGTTCCGGTATAATGGCAGCTTAAGCACTGGAATTCTTCGAATAACTTATTCCCGTCCTGTGCGATGACCGGATCGGTTTGGAACTGTTTGTAGTCGCGAATCTCAAGATCGCTGTTGTTGAGCGCGAGGAAATATTTTGTGACAGAAGCAATCTCGTCATCCGTCAATGAAAACGTGGGCATGCGAAGTTTCAGCCACGGACGGATCGGTGTCGGGCCCTGCAAGAACGTGTGCAGCCACTGTTCTTGAACTTTCGAACCCTCCATGCGCAGGAACGGCGGCGCCAGAGCTTCGTCATCTAGCGTAGCACGGACAGCTCCGCCAACACCCATCTCTTCGACCTGATGGCAATTTACGCAGTGGTATTGGTGCGTAATCTTTCGTCCTGCTTCGATTGCTTGCTGCTTCTTTTCGAACGGTTCGTGGTACTGCTCCTCGGGTCCTTCTTTGGTCAATCCACGAAGAAGCGTTCGCAATTCGACGATCTCAGAATCAGCAAAGGCGAATACCGGCATCTTCGAGGCAATCCGATCAGTCGCATACATGCGTGAATCTTTAAGTTTGTTGAAAACCCAATCGTCCCACGTATGCGGAACGTGCGTATCGCCGAAATCGATCTCATCGACTCGCTTGCGGCCGATGTTGGAAAGCGATACGCTGACCTTCTGCTCTTTTTCCATGCCCTTAATAACATGGCAGCCCGCGCAGCCGTATTCACGGATGAGCTTGTCGCCTTTCTGGATCGTTTCGGGAGAATCCAGCGACAACGATTTCTGCTCAAACTGACGGTCGTCTTTCTGGGTCATCAAGTACGCAACAATATCCTTTGCTTCCTGATCCGTAAGGCGAAGGTTCGGCATCACAGTATTCGGACGGTATTTGCGGGGGTTCTTTATCCATTCGAAGATCCAGTCCGGGTTCAGTTTACTGCCTGCTCGGGAAAGCTCTGGAGCGACGTCGAAACTAAATCCACGGGTATTTCGCATCCGCGTATCATCGCCGACTACATGGCATCCTTTACATCCAATGGTGCCGATTAACTCTTTACCGTGCTCAGCGTTACCGCCGGCGCTTATTCCTTTTTCTACCGGGAATGGAGAATCGTTAGAAATCTTTTCGAGATAGGCCGTAATTGCTTCCGCCTGATCATCGGTGAAACGGAAGTTCGGCATCCGGGTGTGCGGATTGTAATCTTTCGGGTTGCGCACCCACCGGAATATCCAATCAGACGAGGTCTTCGCTCCAACCTGACTGATTTCCGGACCAATCTTATTGAGATCGTTGAATCCTTTGATCTCATGGCAGCCAAAACAGCCCGATTCTTCCAAAATCTGTTTCGCGTGGTTGAACTTATCGCCGTAGGTCAGCGCCGTTTGATTCGTATGGCACTGATTGCACGAAGCATACACTTCCTTGCCTTTGAGGAGCGGCCATTCCCAATACTTATCGGTATTGCCGTGGGCGCCGCCTTCGGTTAATGCCGCTCCCTGTCCGTGATGACACGGGGTACATCCGAATTCCTCGGGCTTATGAATCTTCAACAGTTCCGGAAGCGGATGCTGGGTGTACGGTT
>DATGFY010000428.1:0-7918 GCA_035308785.1 Bacteroidota bacterium
CTTCATCATGCAACGGAAAGGGAGGTCTAGTCTTTTACGCGGAACTCGATGCGTCTGTTATTTGCGCGTCCTTCTGAAGTTGAATTGACATCAACCGGTTCGTCCATTCCCCGGCCTGACGTCGTCATGCGCGAAGATGCAATGCCCTCGTTGATCATCCACTCTTTAACAGCCTTGGCGCGGCGGACGGAAAGATCGCGATTGTAATCTCTCTGCCCTACGTTATCGGTGTGTCCCACAATTAGCACGTTGATATCCGGGCTTGCAACCATTGCGTTGTACGCCAGAAGCAGGATATCTTTGGAATCGATTGTTAATGTTGCCTTCCCTGTCTCGAAGCTGATACCTTTGAGGACCACGGTTTTGCCTTTTTCGAGTACGATCGGATTATTATTTACTAAGACAGTGTTCGTGATGGTATCTCTTGGGGGTACCGGCGTCCGGTCGATAACCACCGTGTTCGTGACGGTGTCTGTCTTGGGGACGTAAACAGTATTGGTGACCGTATCGGTTTTTTGTACAACAACGGGTCTGTCAACATAGACAGTGTTTGTTGGGACAACCGTTTCTTCGTCAACGTGATCACTGCCGAGGCGGATATCGATGCCCACTTTTGCGGTAGCGTACGAATCAAGACCGCCGGCGATATAGTCTGTATACGCATCCGTAACTCTATAGCCTGCATCAGCAACGAATGAAAGATTCCCTGTCATAGGTACCTCAAACCCAATTCCCATTGGGATGAGAACGGTGGTGTTAAACTTGCTGTTCGGAATATAGACGTTATCGCCGTTCACTCGTTTATAGAGCATCGCCCCAAGCCCTGCGTACACATAAGGATCGAACATGGAATTTGGCAGGATATGGATGTATCCTACCATTGCCACAGGAATTGCCTGCAATTTGAGGTATCCATCGGTAGCGCCTGAAGGATTCTGCTGGGCTTTCAATTCTTCATATCCCGCTAGGGCGCCCGCAGAAAACCAATCGGTGATCCCGTAGCCGAGCATTATCGCTCCGCCATCGCCAACCATGTGTTGGTTGTAATCGCTGTTCCAGGTATTGATTCCGCCGCGCAATCCAAGCGTCCATTTTCCTTCCCGATTCTGAGCCATCCCTGTACCGATGGATATTGTCAGGAAAAGGAGAAGAAGAAGTGCAGTTCGTAGCTGTTTCATTGTCGTGTTTCCTTTCGAAGTGCTAATGAGTTGAAATATAATGATGAAATCTTTCAAGGCTGTGTGGCAGGGGGTCCTGTTCCACGTGATTTAAAGATGATGAACTTGTTTGCCAACTAACATAGAGCGTGAGGATGAAAGAAGGTCTAATACCTCCGGTGAAGGGGTAGCTCTCCTTTCATCCTTCTGGACTATTGTTTCGCGCACCGGGCCTACCTACCTTTAATACACAAACATTGCTCCGGCGGAGCGCTCTCCGCGTACTGTTCAGAAGCTCATCAGCAATTCTAAAAGGACAATAAGAGTATGAAGACGTTCAGATTTTTCTTTTCTCTGGTATGCGCGCTTGCCATTATCGGTGTCGCTCTCATATCAATCAATTGCGCCGGCACAACCGACGCGAGTGTTAGTGCGAATATCGGCGATCAGCCAATTTGGGGCCCGACCGGCTATGACCGTGCGGATTTCTATTACATTCCCGATATCGACAGTTACTATTCCGTCTCCGAACATGAGTATATTTATCGCGATGGAACGGAATGGCATCATGCTGCGTCTCTGCCGAACACGACCGCCTACAGTTCGTATGATCAGTATCATTCCTATAAAGTCGTGGTCAACCAGCCCAAGCCGTATCAGGACAATGAAAACCATAAGGCAAAATACACCCAATACAAGGGAGTGAAGACTCAGCCGGTCATTCGCGACAGCAAAGAGACGAAATACTTTGTCAACAAAGATCATCCCGAACATGATAATTGGGTGAAATCGCACCAACAATAGATCCTGTAGTGTCAGGATATTCTTGATATTTTTATTGTTACACCCCCCAGGATGACATTAAGTGGATTAGTGGATTGACTGGAGAATGGGCGAACCCCCAAATCACGGGGTTCGCTTTTTATTTGTGTCTTAGAGGCATCCAATCGAATTCGGGTCAGATTGACCGGATTTCGCAATAACTCAGATCTTCGTGTCATAGCGTTCTTTATTCATATCCACTGCATGCATTGCCGTTAAGGCGGATTTGTTTCTGCGGGCGGGAATTCCTACCTTTAGACTGATGAATCTCAACGGGCAACAGTCCAAAAACCTCCGGTAGATACACTTATCCCTCTCCTCAATCGACCCTTTCGTGTGAGAATGCTTGACTCATGCTCCCTTGATGGAACCTATCCCGAAGCCGTTTCCAACGGAGAGGAATACGGATCGTGAAAAAAATTCGTTTATTGCTTATCGAAGACAACCGTCTTCTCCGTGAGGGGATATCCGCTCTTATCAATGGATACGAAGATGTCCGGGTCGTGGCAACGCTCAGCGCCAGCGAAAACGTGCTGGAAAAGATCCGCAGCGTTAAACCCGATGTCATGCTTATCGATCTCGGACTTCGTAGTCACAACAGCTTGCAGCTCGTGCAGACAACAAAGACCGGTTCGCACGTAACCAAAGTGATCGCCATGGATCTCATCCCAACGCAAGAGGACGTATTGGAATTTGTCCGCGCCGGAGTCGATGGTTTTATTCTCAAAGATGCGACTATCGAAGATTTCGTGAAGACGATTCGTTCCGTTGCAAAGGGCATCAAGGTGTTGCCGCCGATTTTGACCGAATCGCTCTTTACCCAGATTGTTGCGCATGCGCTGAAAGGCTCTAACGGCTCCGCATCCAAAGTGTTGGAATCGGTGCGGATGACGCGGCGGGAACGGCAGGTAATTGAATTGATTTCCGATGGCATGTCCAATAAGGAAATTGCGCAAAAACTCAATCTCTCCACGTTTACGGTAAAGAGCCACGTTCATAACGTGCTCGAAAAACTTGCACTCCATACCCGAGTCCAAATTGCCGGATACGCGCACGCCTCAGGGACTTTTAAAGATTTGGCGAACGCCTCTACTTTACTAACTGAGTAATTGCGAGCGGGGAGGCAGACCCCAAATGTTGTTTCACTGCGCTTCTCCCACCTCCTTTTTCTTGTAATTCATTCCCCCCCGTCCGAATCGTCTGTTCGCAATGCACAGCAGGGTTCGTGCCGTCTCTCTCCCGGTTACTCAGAAAAACTCCCACGGAATAGTAATCAGTATTCCTGAATAACGGAATATATCCCTATTTAAGGGGTAGTCCCTTATTCATCCCTTCGCTCTATTGTATCAAGCTGCATAACTCGGTAGCTTGATATATCGAATTGCATCCCCTGTTGTCCTTATCGAACATTCCGTTCGGATAGCAAATTCATCCAGGAAAGGTATTTACTATGTTGTACTCCATTGCTCTCGTCTTAATCGTTCTGTGGCTTCTGGGGGTTGTTACTTCCTACACCATGAGCGGATTCATCCATGTTCTATTGGTTATTGCCGTCGTGGTGATCCTCGTCCGGCTCATCCAGGGGAAAGACGTCCTTGGAAAAAAAGCGTAAACGCAATGCGTTGCATGCCAGGAGACTCCGTCATTGATCACGCAATACTAAATGACCGTTGGTAAGTAGTCAGAAATTCATCAAAAGGAATTCATCATGTCTGTGCTATTAGTGAATTACGATCAAGAAAAAATGGATCCGAAGAATGAGGATCCAAAGAATAAGGAGTCAAGGAACGAGATCCCGGATCATGAGGATCCCGTGCTCGACGTTGTCAATACGTACGAGCATGTCCGACTCGCCGAAGGCGAATATGCAATTGAAACGGGGGACAAAACGCGCACGGTGCTCAACAAAATTGTGCCCCATCTGAAAAAGAATGTTCATTTGCTCATCGTTACGTTAACCAAACCGTTTGCATCCACCCTTCCCGAACCGTTAAAGGTGTGGTTGCGAAAACATCTTCCGGAGGCCTGACAGGGTATTTTTTACTTTTTCGCTGAGGCATAATTCAACGTTTTATCATCATATGCATCGGCTCTCATATCAAAGTATGCGCCTTCTTGGCGCAATGTCTGCGGTTGCTTTGGGGGAGATGCTTAAACATCAAAAAAGGTATCAACATGAAAACAATTAAGAAGTACAATAAGACATCAGGAATAGTTCTCTTCATGGCGCTCTTGCTCATCGGCATTGCCGGTTGCAGCAAGAATGACAGCCTGGTCAATCCGACTCCGATTGTTCTACCCGTTCAAACGACCGTGCAGCCCGTTGTCAATCTTCAATCGACAAGCGGTTTTGCAGTGCTTGCCGGTTCGTTAGTTTCGAACATCCCCACGTCCGCGATTACCGGGAATATCGGCTTGAGCCCGGCCGCACGATCGTATATCACCGGGTTCGGATTAACCGAAGTAACCGGGTCGATTTATGCGTCGAACGATGTTTCTCCCGCCGGCGTGCCTGCGATGTTAACGGCCGCAAAGGGCGATCTCACAACGGCGTATAATAACGCCGCGGGACGCGTCGCCACAGATATCGTGCTTCTTTCAGGAAATATCGGTGGCCTCACTCTAACGCCCGGTCTTTATAAATCTACCGGATCGCTTCAGATATCCTCGGGCGATCTCACCATCGATGCGAAGGGCAATGCAAATGCGGTCTTCATCATTCAAATTGCATCGACATTGAACACCACATCGGGCCGCCAGGTCATCTTGGCCGGCGGAGCCAAGGCCTCGAATATCTTCTGGCAGGTCGGTACATCGGCGACTCTGGGAACAACCTCAGTGTTCAAAGGCACCATCATGGCAAATGAATCAATTTCGCTGAATACAGGCGCAAGAGTTGAAGGCAGATTGTTAGCCCGCATCGGCGCCGTAACATTATCCGGCAATACCGTTGTAACACCTGCGCCGTAACCGGGCTGGAATTTAATATCAATGAAAATTAATCCTGAACCCCCGCTCTCGTTGAGCGGGGCTATCAGGTCAATCAATCATAAACATCATCAGTTATAGAACGGAGATATATATGAAAAATCTTACTACGAATCGATCGGGTGTTGTTCGCCTGATAACGCGCGTATTGGGAGTGCTCCTCGCCATTGCCATCATGGCTCCGGTCGTTGCGTTCTCTCAATCCTTGACGCCCGTACCCCTCGGAACGGCAGGCAATTTTGTTGTGCTCGCGTCCTCACTTGTCTCGAACGTCCCCACGTCGGCCATCACCGGCAACGTCGGCCTAAGTCCGGCTGCCGGAAGCAAGATCACCGGCCTAGGAACTACTCAAGTAACCGGAACAATCTATACCGTCGATGCTACGGGTCCTACGGGCTCTGTGACCTCAGTCGTCATGCTCGATAGCGCGCAGGCGGATTTAACCATAGCGTACAACAACGCCGCGGGAAGAACACCGGTACCGACCGGAACGTTTCTCAATCCGGGAGCAGGAAATATCGGCGGAATGACCCTTATCGCCGGCTTGTATAAATTCACGAGCGCACTTTCGATTACCGGATCCGATGTGACTCTCACCGGCAGCTCAACAGATGTCTGGATCTTTCAAATTGCATCCGATCTCATTGTCGGAAATGGTATAAAAGTCACTCTCGCCGGTGGCGCTCAGGCTTCCAATATCTTTTGGCAAGTCGGAAGCTCTGCGACACTCGGAACGACGTGCGCGTTCAAGGGAACGATCATGGCACATCAATCGATCTCGCTCAATACCGGAGCAAGTCTGCTCGGCAGAGCGTTAGCGAGCAATGCCGCGGTTACGCTGGCATCCAATGCCATTACGAAACCCGCATCGGTGACCGGTGTAAAGAATTCATTAGCGCCCGAGACATTTGCGCTCTTGCAGAATTACCCGAATCCGTTCAACCCCACGACCAAAATCGATTATACTCTCGGACAAGCGGGCATCGTTTCCCTTAAAGTGTATAATGTGCTTGGCGTTGAAGTTGCCACGCTGGTGAACGGTCGCGAGGCGGCCGGCACCCACACCGTGCAGTTCAATCCCAGCGAGGGAGTGCTTAATCTTGCGAGCGGGGTCTATATGTACCGTCTCCAGTCCGGTTCGTTTGTCTCAACAAAGAAGTTAGTCCTCATAAAGTAAACGGCAATTGATTTTCAAGAAACAGTTTCCTCATCTCCCCGCTCTTCTTGAGCGGGGCGATCGTGAATAGATTTTCATCAGTTTAGAATTGGAGAAACATATGAGACACTCTGCTATCATCAAGACTTTCCTGTCCCGTCGCATGTCGCGCGTGCGCAATGTGGTTCAGGGTATGTTCGGCATGCTTCTTACGTGCTTATTATTGGTTCCTTCGCCGGCCGCTGCCCAATGGTCGAACGATCCCAAAGTCAACAACGTTGTCAGCATTGCATTGAATGACCGAATCAACACTGCGAGCACGACCGACGGAAACGGCGGCGTCATTGTCGCGTGGCAGGATAAGCGAAGCGGCAATTATGATATCTATGCACAACGAATTAGCGCGGCGGGTGCAATGCTGTGGTCCGGAAATGGCGTGGCTGTGTGCACCGCCGATAGCGATCAGGTCAGCCCTGCCATCGTCTCCGATGGAAATGGCGGCGCAATCATTGCGTGGCAGGATAAACGTAATGGCAGTTACGATATCTATGCCCAGCGCGTTAATGGATCCGGCGTTTCTCAGTGGAGCCCCGCATCCGGCGATTCCGTTTGCAAGGCTGCATTCGATCAGGTGAACATTGTTATGGCAAGCGATGGTAATGGCGGCGCCCTCCTTGCGTGGGAAGATTACCGCAGCAACGCAGGCCCGGGTCTTGCGGATATCTATGCGCAAAAGATCAGTGGAGCAGGCATTGCCAAATGGTTATCGAACGGCATTGGCGTGTGTACGCAAGCGGCAGCGCAGCACGGTCCGAGGATCATTAACGACGGATCGGGCGGTGCGTTTATCACGTGGTATGACCATCGCGCCGGCAACTATGATATCTATGCTCAACGTGTTACTTCCCTTGGTGGACTTGTCGGGATCGCTGACGGCGTTGCCGTTTGCACATCGGGAACCGACCAGACAAACCCTGACATTTGCACAGACGGAGCAGGCGGTGCGATCATTGTCTGGCAGGATTCTCGCAGCACCACCGATATCGATATTTGGGTTCAGGCGATGAGTTCGGCTGTCGCAATTCGTTGGCCCGTTAATGGAGTTGTAATGAATAATAATGTTGCCTACAATCAGGTCAACCCTAAAATCGTCAGCGACGGTTTCGGAGGCGGCTTGATGACGTGGGAAGATTTTCGAACCGGCATTACATCCGATATCTATGCACAGCGCGTAGATTCAACCGGCGTCGTAGCAACCGGGTGGAATGTGAACGGCGTAGCGATTTGCGTTTCGGCGAATAACCAATCTCATCCGAACATCATCAGCGATGACAACCATGGTGCAATTATTACGTGGATAGATAAGCGGGACAGCGTGACCAACCGCAATACATATGACGTCTATGCCTCGCGTATTACGGTGAATTTTGCTCTTCCATGGACCCCCAACGGAGTACCGGTTGCCACAGCAGACAGCACGCAGACGAATCCCAGCACTGTCAGTGACGGCCAAGGCGGAGCAATTATTGCATGGCAGGACAAACGGAGCGGGAGTTACGACATTTACGCATCGCGACTGTTTCCGAGCGGCACGACCGCAGTTAAGAACATCGCAAGCGCCCCTGCGGAGTTCACGCTCTCTCAGAACTATCCGAATCCATTCAACCCCACCACAAAGATTGAATACAGTCTCGAACAAGCGGGAATGGTTTCTCTTAAAGTGTACAATATGCTTGGCGTTGAAGTCGCCACGCTTGTCAGCGGCCGCCAGGAAGCGGGCAACCACACCATCACG
>DATGFY010000429.1:0-9003 GCA_035308785.1 Bacteroidota bacterium
CGCGATGTGGGAATTCCGCCGCTGGCCATATTTCATGAAATCGGGCGGAGCGGGTTCCGCAATGTATGTCACGCTCGATGGCGGCGCAACGTGGAAGAAACGCACCGAGAAAGACGGATTGCCGGCGGGCGATCTCGGCAAGATCGGATTGGCAATTTCCCCAAGCGATCCGCGTGTCGTTTATGCGCTCATCGAATCGAAAAAGAACGCAATGTACCGGTCGGATGACGGCGCGTTGACGTTCAAGAAAACTGCGGATAAGAATATCGGCGGTCGGCCGTTCTACTTCGGCGAAATTCACATCGATCCGAAAAACGAAAACCGCATCTATAATATGTACACCGAAGTCTCGGAGAGCGAAGACGGCGGAAAGACGTTTTATACCATCGTGCCGGGTTCAAGCGTTCACGTCGATCATCACGCGTGGTGGATCCACCCCGATGACCCTGATTTCATGATCGATGGCAACGATGGCGGCGCGGCAATTACGCACGACCGCGGCAGAACGTGGCGCTTTGTTGCAAACCTCCCGGTCGGACAATTCTATCATGTGAAGGTCGATAACGAAATCCCCTATAATGTCTATGGCGGCCTGCAGGATAACGGATCGTATCGGGGCCCCAGCGCCGTGTGGCGCGCGGGCGGCATACGCAATTCGTACTGGGAGGAAGTCGATTTCGGCGATGGTTTCGACGTGCTCCCCGATCAAAGCAATTCGCGCTACGGGTACGCGATGTCGCAGGGCGGCGCTCTTGTCCGCTATGATAACGTTACCGGCGAACAAAAGGCGATCTTCCCGATTCACCCGAAAGACGTACTGCTTCGATTCAATTGGAATACGGCGATCGCGCAGGATCCGTTTTCGCCCACGACCATTTACTACGGAAGCCAGTTCTTGCACCGAAGCACCGACCGCGGCGACAGCTGGGATATTATTTCTCCCGATCTGACGACGAACGATACCGCAAAGCAGAAGCAAAGCCAGAGCGGCGGCTTGACGCTTGACGTGACCGGAGCGGAAAATCACGAGACGATCGTTTCGATCTGCGCCAGCCCGGCGAAGCAGGGCGTGATTTGGGTCGGCACCGATGACGGCAACGTGCAGGTAACGCAGAACAGCGGCGGTTCGTGGACGAACACCGTCGGCAACATGGAAGGCGTCCCCGAAAGCACGTGGGTATCGCACATTCACGCTTCGAATTATAACGCGGGGGAAGCGTTCGTCACGCTGGATAATCACCGGCGCAACGATTGGACGCCGTACGTCTATCATACAATGGATTTCGGAAAATCGTGGGAGCGCATCGCAACCGATAAACAGATTTGGGGATTCGCGCTATCGATTATTCAAGATCCAGTCGAGCCGAAGCTGCTGTTCCTCGGCACCGAGTTCGGCATGTACGTCAGCATCGATGGCGGAAGCGTATGGACGAAGTGGACGAACGGCTATCCGCCCGTTTCGACTACGGAGATGGTAATACAAGCCCGCGAGGCCGATCTGGTGCTCGCGACGTTCGGCAGGTCGTTCTATATCTTAGATGATATCCGTCCTTTGCGCGATCTCGCGCATAACGGAGCCGAGGCGATGAACCAACGGCTGCATTTGTTCCAGATTCCCGACGCGTATCTTGCGACGTACCGACAGGCATCGGGAGAGTTCTTCCCCGGCGATGCAATGTATTCCGGCGAGAACAAACCCGGCGGCGCAATGATTACCTTCGTTTCCAATCCCGATACAACGAAGCCAACGCCGAAAAAGGATGGCGATAAAAAGGACGAGGAGAAGAAAGACACGACGAAGAAAGATACAACGAAAATGCTGGTCAGCAAAGACAGCGTAATGTTCGAGATTCTCAACGCTGATGGCAGAGTGCTCCGCACATTCCGGATGAAGCCGGAATTCGGCGTGAACAGAACATATTGGGATTTGAGCATGAAAGCCGAACGCTCGCCCAATACGCCGAAACCCGCCGCCGATGCCGCGGAGCAGGGAGGGCTTTCCGTACTCCCCGGCACCTACACTGTCCGCATGACGATGGGAACGTACAAAGATTCCGGCAAAGTGACGGTGAAGCTCGATCCGCGGCTCAACGTGCCTGTGCAGGATTATACCGCCAAGTATGCGCTGCTGTTTCAACTCGATACGCTGACGCACCACGCCACACAGATGATGGACGAACTGCGCGACGCGCAGAAGACCATCGATAAGGTAAATGGATTGATCGGCGAAAAACAGGATACGGCGCTGAAATCAATTAAAGACCTCGGCGGGAAGCTTGCCGATTCAATTAAGGCGCTGACCGAGAAGGTCAACGATAAGGAAGTGCCGCAGGGATTCACCAGCGACCCGACCGTTGTGGGCAACAGACTCGGCCTTGCATCATACATTCTGAATACCTCGTGGGAAAAGCCCGATCAGATGGATCAGTTAAGCCTCGATCAGGCGCGCAACGCGCTCGATAAAGTCATAGCCTCCACGAATGCGTTCTTTTCCAACAACTGGAAATCGTACCGCGACAAAGTCGATGCGGCGAAGATTCAGATCTTTGAAGAGGTGAGGCCGGTGGAAGAGGTGAAGTAGAAGTCGGCAGGAGAAGTTAGTATTGAAAATGCAGAGGGGCGTTCAGTGGAACGCCCCTAATTATTTTGAGTCTCCTAGCTCCAATGGGGAGAGGGGTTGAGGCGACGAAGAATTTGCTGAGGAATAGTAATATATCTGATCCAATGCAAGTAAGAATTGAAGCGCTTTATCGCGCGTATATTTATTCGGCTCCGCAACACCGTGACTAGAACTGTGGCGAGAAAGGTAAACATCCCCGCTTTCGATATTGAAGCCAGCAAAGACTATATCTCGAAGATAATTCAGAAAATACTGCGGGAAGTACAGAGATGACTCAGATACAGTGTGCTGTTTCCCCTTTTCGATAATAAAGGCGATAAGCTCAGGCACTTTGACACCATCCCCCTTCCCACCATCCTGGAAGTATTGCAATCGTAGAACACCCTCGAGTTCGGAAGAGAGGTTCTTTATGCAGTTGATGAAGCCCTCGTCAGTATTTAGATTATAGGAAGTTATTCCTGCTTCAATTAATGGTTTCTTGTCATGAAATACTGGATTCTGCCACCATTTATTCGTAACTAAAGAGATCCTGTTTTTGTCGAATTTATCGACAAACCTAGATATCTTTTTATCGAAATCGAATCTATCCTTATAGGCTTCTATGAGGTCCCTAAATTCGTCAAGGATTTCAATAAAGGGGAACCAGCCATCCTTCATAATTTCATTAAAATTAACCTCTCCTTCCAAGACTTTGTAGAGGTGATAAAATGACAACTCCCTGTATAGTTCTCCAATCGAGAGCATCGCCTTTTTTACATCCAGTAATTCACCTTGGATGGATTGCCCTCCAACACGAAAGGGATGGCGATTACACGTTTCAAAAAAAAGTCCGAATCTCCATCCGACTTTGAAGCAAAAGATAATCTTGTCGGTATTAACTATTTTGATACCAGGAAACTCGAACTCGCCAATATCTATGATGTCTCTTTGAAGAATAGCCTCGCCAACGCTAAAGCTTCTTTTAGCCTTCATCTTGAATGCTATACTGAAATCATTCACATACAAATCTGCGCTCAGATCATTATGTATCAGTACTAAAAGGTGATGAACAGAATCAATGGGGATTCTTGTTGTTGCCAAAAAGGCGTCAGAAATGTGATTGATATAAGTGTGAAATCTCGGATCATCGGAGGTAAGCTTTGCATGACAAAGGACTTTCGTCATTTCTCCCTCTCTCGCATTTCCCAATGCGAAACCGAGAAAATTCTGAACCTTATCGAAGTGGTATTTCACAGAACTCTTCACGCAATAATGAGTTCTAAATCCACCCCAATTTCTTATAACACTTCTCTCCATCCGCGAGCGCCTGCTTAATCTGCTTCAGCAGCACCGCATCCGTTTTCGTGATGTGGAAGCACGATTTTCCTTTGAGGCATTTCTTTAGCTCGGGTCCGAGACCTTGCATCAGTCCCGGCTGGGCGTAAATGGTCATCAGGTAAAAGCCGACGAAGTTCTTTTGCTTCTTGATCGCTGCGAAGTATGTGCCCTTACGGAGTTTTCCGAAGAACATCACCTCTTTTGTCCCGGTGAGTTCGTATGCCGATTCGTCGTCGCGCAGTGTCTTGAATGGAGGAGCGTGGTGTCGGAGAAGGGGCTTGAGGGTGGTGAAGATTTCGTCTAAATTTGCTTTCATCGGGGTTGTTTAAGAGAAAGTTCGAAGTTCGAATATCAACAACCGAAATGGTCGTCATTCTGAGCGCAGCGAAGAATCTCCCAAGGTCGAGGATGAGACAACGGTCGGAGATCCTTCGCTTCGGTCAGGATGACGTTGGCGCAGATTGTGCACACTGTAACGGGATTGCCGCGCTGCATGGCTTCGCGCGCCATTCCGCTCGCAATGACTTTTGCCTTTAAGCCGCCACCTTGCGCTCATGCACCCGCAACACCTTATACAACGTATCGCGCTGGGCGGCGTCGAAGCCGGACTCTTGAATCAGCGAGATCACCTCATCGGTGTTGGTTTTGTTGACGAAGTTTGCGGCGGCGTGGACGTTTTCTTCGAAGAGCGTGCCGCCAAAATCATCCGCGCCGAAATGCAGCGCAATCTGTCCCGTCTTTTTCCCTTCGGAAAACCACGATGCCTGAACGTGATTAAAGTTGTCGAGATAAATGCGCGAGAAGGCGATCATCTGGAGGTAACGCATCGGCGTGGCGTAATGCGGGATGATCTTTTCGAGCGGCGTGTTGCCGGGTTTGAAGCTCCACGGCACGAACGCGGTGAAACCGTGGTATTCGTCTTGCAATCGGCGGACATACTCAAGATGCTCGACGATATCGTCGTCGGTTTCCAGATGACCGTACATCATCGTCGCGGTGCTCTTGAAACCGATCTTATGCGCCTCGCGCATCACGTTGAGCCAATCGGCGGAGATGCCTTTGAGATGGCTGATTTTCTTCTTAACGCGGTCGGACAGAATCTCCGCGCCGCCTCCGGGGATGGAGCGCATGCCTGCGTTCCACAATTCCTGCAGAACCTCGGGCACGCTGAGCTTCGAAACATTCGCCATGCCGATGATTTCGGATGTCGAAAAGAAATGCGGCATTACTTGCGGGACTTCCTTGACCGTCCGCCGTACCATATCGAGATAATAATCGAACGGAATCGCGGGATTCACTCCGCCCTGCAGCAACACTGTCGTTACGCCATGCGTTGCGGCTTCTTTGAAATTCTGCACCATGTGATCGACCGAATGCGTGTAAGCGTCCTTTTCTCCCGGGTGGCGGTAGAACGCGCAAAAAATGCAGTCGACGTTGCAAATGTTGGTGTAATTTGGGTTCGTATCGATCACGAACGTAATGCGCTGCTCAGGGTTTTTCTTGTAACGAATTTCCGTCGCCATTTCGCCGAGATCGAGGAGCTCGGTTTTCTTGAGGAGCGCGAGGCCTTGTTCGGGGGTGAGGCGGTTTCCTGAACGTAACGAATTTATTGATTGAGATATGTGCATGATTCTTATCTTGTGTTAGATATCTTGACGTGAGTGGATAACGCCGATGATTTCACACTGCGTGCGTGATAAACGATAAATGATTCGATATGGCGGAACAATGATTTCTCGGATGTTCTTGTCGCTCAATTCCGGAACCACTCTCCCCATTTCCGGAAACTGCTCGAGCCGTTCGACGGCCCTCACAATTCCCGATACAACAGCTTTAGCATATTGAATCGAATCCCGCCGAATATATTCTGCTATCTGGACGAGGTCGGTATTTGCCTGGCGCGACCACGTTATTTGAGCCATTGACGCAAATTCTTTCGCACATTTGCATGAGTAAGCGATTTGCCGTGATCCAATTCCGAAATCCCTTTGCTAATCTTGTCGAGGACATAGAGTTGGTACATGATGTCCTCATAAGAAACATCGTCAGGCAGCCGATCCAGGAGGGCCAATGCGGCAGCCTTTGCGTTCGTAATTCGTTTTGAACTTGTCCCGGCTGAATACGCGAGGGATGATTCTTTGAGTTTTGCCATCTTAGTGGGTCTTTGAATGTTCTGAAGGGCGTTGCATTCCCGTCACGCCTGCGACAGGGATGGGAGAGAGCAACCCCTCGATCAACTTCCTAAACTCCGCCATTCCGGCTTTCTCCCGTTCGCCTAATCTGTATGTAAACCCAGCAAGATAATCATCGATGTCTTGTCGTTTGAGCGAGAGGCGGCGGGCAAACAGATCGCCGAGGACGTTGGTTTCGTTTGAGAATGTCTCCAGAGAATGATCGATCAACGAAGAAATTTCCTTCTTGGCTTCATTTGAAAGTTTGCGGCTCACAGCCCAGACTGCGAAAACGAAGGGGAGTTTCTTCCAATCGTACCATTCTTTGGCGAGATCGAAGATGAGTTCGAAGCCCGCAAGGCCGGTCTTGTTGCGCTTGAGCGCTTCATCGCCGATGAGGAGCACGGCATCGAACCGCGTGCAATCGTTGACGCCGGAATTCATGCGTTCGAATTTCGCCGCGACGCCGTATTTTTTCTCGAGCAATACCTGCAGCAGCCGCACGGAGGTCGCGGTATCATCCATGATGCCGATGCGCTTGCCGTTCAGATCGGACCAGCCGTGATTGGAGAAGAGCATCACGCTCTTCACCTGATCGCGCGTGGTGATGCCGAAGTTGAGCATCTCGAGATCGGCTTCGGAGCGGAGGTAATCCATATACGAGAACGGCCCGGCGATGACCTGGCCTTTTTCTTCCAGCAACCCCATCCACCGCGGCGTAACAGGGAGGACTTTGTACTCGCCTTTTTCGAAATTCTGATAAAACGGCACGGAGTTCAGGTACGGGATTTTACCGATGACGTTTTCGGAATAAATATTGAGCGGGTTATAATAGATATCGCGCTCGACCGGGATTTTGCCGCCATCGCGGATGATCTTGATGATCTGGTCTTTCGCCATTTTCATCGGGCTGATGGCGCCGGCATCGTGGGCAATGTGTTCTTCGCCGATGGTGCCGTCCATATCGTCTGCGCCGAAGTTGAGCGCGATGGATGCCACCTCTTCGGTGAGCATCACCCAATATGCTTTGATATGCGGGAAATTATCGAGCATGAGCCGCGAGATGGCGATAGTTTTGAGATCATCGATCGCAGAGGTGAACTGCGAACGCGCTTTGATGCCGGTATCGCCTGGCTGAAACGCAAGCGGGATGAACGAGAGGAAGCCGCCCGTTTCATCCTGCTGCTCGCGGAGTTTCATCATATGGATGAGGCGCTCTTCGAGCGTTTCGATATGGCCGTAGAGGAGCGTCGCGTTTGTGGGGATGCCCAATGTGTGCGCAGTGCGGTGGACTTCGAACCATGTCTTTGCGCCGATCTTCTGGTTGAAAAGCAGTTTGCGGACGCGTTCGGAAAACACTTCGGCGCCGCCGCCGGGCAAAGAGCGCAGGCCGGCTTCTTTGAGCTGCCGCAATACTTCGGCGATCGGCATCTTGAATTTCTTATGGAAGAAATCTATTTCAACTGCGGTGAATGCTTTTACGTCGATGTTCGGGAAGTGCGACTTGATCTCGCGCACCATGCCGAGGTAGTAATCCCAACCCAAATGCGCAGGCATGCCGCCCGTGATGTGGACTTCGGCGAGATCGGGCGAGAGCTTGGAGAGAATCTCGGGAATCGACATCTCGTATGCATCGGGAAGGCCGGGCTTGGTGGCGAAGTCGCAGAACTTGCACGAGAGCACGCAGATGTTGGTCGGTTCGATTTTTCGATTGAGCACGAAATAGACCGCATCGCCCGATTTTTGCTGCTTGAGCCAGTGCGCCATTTTGCCGACACCGATGAGGTCGGGCGTATTATAGAGTGTGAGGCCGTCCGCAAGCGTTAGCCGTTCGCCGGTGCGGACTTTATCCCAGATGGGATTAAGATCGTTATCGCGGAAGTGGATGGTGTGGGGCATAAAGAATTTTATGAAAACTAATTTACCGATGCATCTAAAAATCTATTTTGATCTTCGCAAATCGAAAAAATCAGCTTATTGAGTCATTTCCAAATCCTCCCCCGCTTTTCATCCACGCGTTTGACGATCTCATCGGGAACGGAGAGGGGTTCGGGGTAGCCGGGTTTCCACGTTGCGTCGATGCCGAGGACGCCGGAATAAACGGGGGAGATGCCGATAAGCTTGGAATTTGTGAAAATAACGTCCCGTTCGCAATCAAAACGCGTGAAGACTCCCCAAATATAACTCTCTTTTTCGAATATATCCACATCATCGCTCACCGCGGCGATGAGCTTGAGTCCGGCCAATTGCGGATCCGCCACGAGTTTTTCTACTACCGCGCGCCCTCCCGAGGAGACTTTTACCAGAAGCAGTGTGTTCTCAACGAGGTTGGCAGCAAGAATTCTCGAATCACTTCCCGGTAAAGATTTTACGTACTCCAAAATGTTTTCTCGTCCACTATCCGCCGCCCCCCGTCCACCGCTCTTCCGAGTGGCATCAAGAATCATCTTGCTCCCGAGGTTCATCTTGTAGCTCGTAAAGTCGAGCGTATCAAGAGGCACTTTAGAAATCATGATGAAATCGTAATGTGGATCGAAATTCTCGCGCACCTCGCGGAGCACTGCGGCCCAATCGCGCACGTCGACACCCGCGGAGACAGTGATGAGGCATTTGGTGAGCGAAAGCTGATCGGTACCCATGATGCCGAGCGCGGCTTTCATCGATTCTTTTTGGAAGCGCTGCTCCACCGAGGCGACGAGCAGATTATGAAAGCCCGCTTCGTAGTATGCCCAGAGATCGCGCACCTCTTTGTGGATGAGCCTGATGAGCGGCCCCAGGATCTGTTGGGTCGCATCGCCGAGAAATTTATCTTCCATCGGCGGTTTGCCCACCACGATGGCTGGGTAGATCGGGTTCCGGCGGTGCGTAACGTTCTTGATATGGAAGACGGGGAAC
>DATGFY010000430.1:0-1910 GCA_035308785.1 Bacteroidota bacterium
GTCTTCCATGAAACTGCCGCGGTCTTTTTCGGTGGGATGCATGGCTTGCTCCCAATGCGCTTTCTGGACGTAATACGTCGCGTTAGGAAAGGCCGGGCGCAAGACGCCGTTTTCTTTTATCGTCGATCCGCCTGCGTGATCGAAATGGAGATGCGTGAGGAGAACGTCGGTGATATCGGCGGGAGTGAGGCCGTGCGCTTTGAGCGAACGGTTGAGTTCGGTTTGGGAGTGATCGAGCCGGTAAATATCGACCTGTTTCTCGGTGAACTTCGAGCCGTTGCCATTATCGATGAGGATTTTTTTACCGTGGCCGATGAGAAGGAGTCCGCGGGCGGCAAGCTCGATACGGTTGCGGTCGTCAGTGGGGTTGGATTTCGTCCATAACGGTTTAGGCACAATGCCGAACATTGCGCCGCCATCAAGGCCAAAGCGGCCGGTTTCAATTGGATGTAATTCGTATCCGCCGATGTTCATAGAGTTAGTGATGAATTAATTTAATCCATGTGGCGCGATTCTCCGAATCGCGGCCTGTAGCTATTAAAAAGGCGAATCGGAGATTCGCCCCACAACCAAACAAAAACGCCTCGGCGGGCAGTTGCCCGCGCGAGGCGTTATTGAAAGTGTCCAACAATTCCCACACTGTCACTGATACCCAACGGGTCGTTTTCAAGAGATAGATAAGACCCTGGATTCCCGCTAGAAACATGCGGGAATGACACATGGGGAGAATCTGCTACCCAACCTTGCGGAAGTGCGAGGTCTCGGCAGAAAGCTCGGGGAATTCGCGCGTGGGGTGGAGCGCTTTGGCGCGGGCGAAGAGCTCTTCTTCGGACTCGACGTGATTAGGATCCGGGACGCAGCAATCGACCGGGCAGACCGCGGCGCATTGTTCTTTATCGAAGTGGCCGACACACTCAGTGCATTTTTCGGGAACGATGTAATAGAAGTCCGCAGAGATTGCCGCGTGCTGCTCGCCGTTCAATTCCCAGCCGGCGCCGTTCGCGTAAATGGCCACGTTGGGGCATTCGGGTTCGCAAGCGCCGCAATTAATACATTCTTCGGTGATCATTGTTGCCATAGGAACTCTTCCTTATTCTAGATTATGAAGTGAGATAAATAATTTTCGGAACACTCGATTCATCGGGGTTGAGCACCGCACCGACAAGACCGCGCTCGGCTTGTTCGCGGAAACCAAGAACGCGCTCGGAGAAGACGGCAAGCTCAACTTTGCGGTGCGAAGGTTTGTAGGGCTCTAATTTTGTGAGGCCCTTGGTAAACTGGCTGACCGCACCCTTGTAATTTTGGTTGAAGAGATGATAAAATCCGACGGAAACCTGTATCAAACCCTGTAGAAACAGGCGGTCGGGACCGGTGGTTTCTCTCCATATATCTTCAAGAATATCGTGCGCCTCGAAGAAATATCCGCGGTTAAAATGGTCGATTCCGCGCTCGAACTGCACGAGATTCATCGGGAGTAAAATAAGAAAAAACAGGGGGAAAATCAAACGAGAACAGGAGATTTGGAGAAGTGTGAGTAACACTTGCACCACCCCCAACCCCCCTCCTCCATAAGGAGGGGGGAATGCGACTCTTGGTCACGTAGATTGCTTCGAATATACAAGATTGCCATATTGTGATAGATTCACAAGTAAATCAAATGGGTCAGATTTTCAATCGAAAAATACAGAAGCCGACGCGGAAGTTGCTTAGGAATAGTATTCCTGATGTCGAGAAAATTCTTTGGTCAAAGCTCAAGGGCAGTCAACTCCATGGATTCAAATTCAGGCGACAACATGGAATCGGGCCGTTCGTTGTCGACTTCTATTGCCCGTCGGCAAACCTCATTATTGAAGTAGATGGTGCTACTCACAGCACTTCTGATGAAATCGCCCAAGATAAAATGCGTGAGG
>DATGFY010000431.1:0-4504 GCA_035308785.1 Bacteroidota bacterium
CGGCTCGAAGAATCGAAGAAGTTCCTATCGGCAAAAAAGAAGGAAGAGTTTTATACTTCTACATCGAAAGCGCTGTGGGGGTACGCAGGCGATAAGCTTGGCCTGCCCGCCTCGGAACTGACGATGGAACGCATTTCGACATCGCTCGCGGGCCGGAGCGTTGCGCCCGATCTTGTTGCACGGCTTTCAGCGACGATTGAGAAGTGCGAGTTTGCGCGTTTTGCCCCATCGGGAGATTCCATGGCAATGGAAGGCGTCTATTCCGAAACGGTTGATCTTATCTCGGCGATCGAGGAGCAAATCCGATGAGGCGAATTTATTTCGCGTGTGTCATGATGGCGATGCTCTGTTGCGTTCCGGCGTTGCGGGCAGATTCAGTTTCGGCAAAATACGATTCCGCCAATGCGGCGTACCGCTCGGGCGATTATAAGAATGCCTCCGCGCTGTACGAACAAGTGATTGCGAACAGTTACGAAAGCGCAGATCTCTATTTTAATTTGGGCAATGCCTATTTCAAGCAGAAAAATATCCCCGCCGCAATTCTTAATTATGAGCGCGCGCGCCGGCTTGCTCCGCATGATGATGACGTGCTTTATAACCTCCGGTTGTGCAACGTCCGCATTATCGATCGGATCGATCCGCTGCCGACGCTGTTCCTTCTCGATTGGTACCGTGCCGTGATCAACATGTTTTCCGCCGATGGCTGGGCAAGCATTGCCGTGGCGGCGATGTGGCTCGCGATTGTTTGCGCCGCAATCTTCTTAGTTGCGCGCTCGTTTGCCTTGCGCAGGATAACCTCGGTGATAGCAATCCTCAGCGTTCTTGCGGTGCTCATCGCTTTCGTTGGGGTCTATCAGCGCACCCACATCGAACAGGACGAGCAATCGGCAATCGTGATGACGCAAACCGCATCGGTAAAGAGCGCGCCCGACGCCCAAAGCACCGATCTATTCGTCCTTCACGAAGGCCTGAAAATGGATGTCCTCGATTCCGTAGGAAACTGGAAGAAAATCCGCCTCGCCGATGGTAAGATTGGGTGGATGGCCGATGGGAACTTAGAGATCATCTAACGCGGAGTAGTTTTCTTGAGATCTGCTTTAACTGCTGGCTCTGGCGTAGTGATGAGTGGTTAGTGGCGAGAAGAGCATCGGCTTATCGTTTCCTTTCCTAAATTCCGCCGTTTCATGTAAGTTTTCGCCCTTTTTTGATGACGTCAGACTAATTCCCCGTATTGCATTTACCCCGTCCTTTTCGTACATTATAAGTCTAACAGAACAACACAAGAACTTAATTTTAAACCTGTTTAAGCCACAATCAGACGCAAAATCTGGCGCTCCTTCCGATACCATCTTTAAGCCCTAAATACGGCTTGCGCATTCCTCTGATGCGCTCCAATAATCAGAGTCTCTGTACATTCTCAGTATTTCCTATTCACGATTCACATTTGTCGAAGTGAACCTCTTAGTCACAGGCGGTTGCGGCTTTATTGGCAGCAATTTCGTGCGCTATTTCCTTTCGGCGCATCCGAATGATACCATTGTCAATTTCGATAAGATTACCTACGCCGGGAATCCGGAGAACCTTGAAGGGGTAGATGAGAATTCCCGCTACCATTTTGTGAAAGAAGATATCTGCGACCGGCAGGCGGTTGTTGCTGCAATGGAGCGGTACGAGATCGATATGGTTGTGAACTTCGCCGCGGAATCGCACGTCGATCGGAGCATCACCGGCCCGGCAGTATTTATCCAAACGAATGTTGCGGGCACAGGAGTTATGCTGGATGCCGCGCGCGAACGCGGACTGAAACGCTTCCTACAGGTCTCAACCGATGAAGTCTATGGCTCACTTGGCGCTGAAGGAAAATTCACCGAGCATACGCCGTTACATCCAAACAGTCCGTACGCCGCCTCGAAAGCATCCGCGGATTTGCTTGCTCTTGCGTACTTCCATACATTTGGCCTGCCGGTAGTCATCACACGGTGCTCGAACAATTACGGTCCGTATCAGTTTCCGGAAAAGCTTCTCCCGCTGATGATCGCAAATGCGATTGACGGCAAGAAGCTTCCGGTCTATGGCGACGGCTTAAATGTGCGCGATTGGCTTTTTGTTCTCGATCATTGCACCGCTATCGATGCTGTGCTCCGGAACGGAATGCTTGGAGAAATCTACAATATCGGCGGCAACAACGAATGGAAGAACATCGATATCGTCAAGCTTCTGCTGAAGATTCTCGGCAAGCCCGAATCGTTGATCTCCTTTGTGAAAGACCGCCAGGGCCACGACCGGCGCTATGCGATCGATGCTGCGAAAGTTTCAAGCGAACTCGGCTGGCAACCCTCGGTAACGTTCGAGCAGGGCCTCGAACAAACAGTGACATGGTACCTTCAACACGAACCGTGGTGGCGCCGCATTATCAGCGGCGAATACCGCGAGTATTATTCAAAAATGTACGAGCAGAAATGAGACGATCCATTACGAAATATGTCGTGTTGAGCTTCGCATCGGCGCTGCTGAATGTGCTTCCGGTTCTGGCGCAATTAGATCAATCCGAGACGCTGAAGAAACTGATGCAAGATAAGCCCACGCTGCCGAATCAAACGGTGCAGCAGCCGGGAGTCGCCCTCGAATCCACGATTGACCCCAACAATTATTTTGTCGGTCCATCGGACGAAATCGCCGTAAATATCTGGATGAGTCCTCCGGTCAGCGCAAATCTTACGGTTACTCCGGAAGGAACGCTGCTCATTCCTCTTGTTGGCGAGGTGCATGTGTCAGACACAACGCTCGCAGAAGCGAAGCGCCGTGTGTTGGAGGCAGTGAGGAAGAAATACCGAACTCCCGACATCAGTGTCACGCTCGTGCGTCCGCGGCCGATTGTCGTCACCGTGATCGGCAATGTGCTTAATCCCGGCATCTACACGCTGAGCGCTGTCGATCGCGCGAACAAGGTGATTGAGCAAGCGAATCTGCCTGTCCGAACCGCGCAAAAAGAGACAGATCTGGCCATAATCCTGGAGGAAATGTCCACGCGAAATATCGCGTTGAGGCATAAAGACGGATCCGAAGGTCGGGTCGATATCGCGAAGTTCCTTGCGACGAAGAAAGATATATGGAATCCGTATCTGCGCGAAGGGGACGTGATCACCGTCCCGCGCAAGAACATGACCAAAGACGTCATCGCTGTGTATGGCGAAGTAAATGCGCCCGGCCGGTACGAATTTGTGCAAGGCGATAGTCTCCTCGATGCCGTTCAGCTTGCACAGGGATTTCAACCGCTTGCCATCCAGGACAGCGTAGAATTTTCCCGCCTCGATCCGAAGGGAGAGATTCAGACGGTGCAATACGTCGATGTTCCCGCGATGATGGCGGGCAGGGAGCAGAATGTGCCGCTGTTGCCGGGTGACCGAATTATTGTCAGAGCGAAAGTCGATCTACGGGAAGATTATCGTGTCCTGATCCAGGGAGAAGTGCTCCATCCCGGAATGTATCCCATTACAAAAAACCAAACACGCCTTTCGGAAGTAATCCGGAACTGCGGCGGTTTCACGCAGTTCGCATCATTGAAGGGCGCAAAGTTGTACCGCCATTCGATCTCGCCCCGGGAGATCGACCTTGAACGCGCTCTGAGTCTCCGCGGAATTACGTCGCCGGAAGACTCCTCGTATTATCACGTTGAAACTGAACTGCGTCTCCAGCGCGAAGTGGTTGACGTCGATTTTGACAAGGTCTTCACCGCCCACGATTCGACACAGGATGTTATCTTGCAAAGCGAAGATAACATTGTGGTGCCGGGAGTTGTGCGGACAGTCTATGTCTTTGGCCAGGTGCAATCGCCGGGACACGTTGAGTTTGTTCCCGGCAAGAAAATCGATTACTATATCGACGAAGCGGGCGGCTTCATCGAAGAAGCCCGGCAGGGCGATGTCACGATTATCAAGGCAAGTACCGATCAATGGTTGTCTCCGGACGAAACGAAACTTGAATCGGGCGATTACATCTGGGTGCCAAAGAAGCCGTACCGCCCCTTGCCCTACTGGACAAACGTCATCAGTCAGGTCGGCACCGCGCTCGGTGCATTTGTCGGCGTTGCGCTGGTGGTGGCAACGGTGGTGCATCATTAATTGAGGAGAGGTCTGCAAATGTCAACGGAAAATCCATCCTTGAAAAACATTTCTTCGAATGGCGAAGGCGAGGGAGCCGGCTTCCTTGGCGCCGTTGCGATTCTCGTGAAGTGGTGGAGATTCATCGTCTTCAATGTTTTGATTGTAACAGGCATCGCCGTTATCGTAAGCTTATTGCTTCCGAAGTGGTATAAGGCAACGGCTTCAATCATGCCACCGAAGGATCCGAATCCATTTAATCTCCTCGGTACAACAGGTTCTCTTCTCAGAGGTCTCGGATCGCTCTCGAAACTTGCGGGCGGCTCGCAGAGTGGCGGGTCTTACAATTATTTTGCAATCCTAAAAAGCAGGACCGCAATGGAAGAGGTGGTTCGCAAATTCGA
>DATGFY010000432.1:0-5418 GCA_035308785.1 Bacteroidota bacterium
CGGGACAAAGAACAACGTCAATGCGGTAGAAACTGTCAAGCCGCCAATAACTGCTATCGCGAGCGGCGCCTGAGTTGATTCTCCGCCGATCCCCATCGCCATCGGTATCAGTCCCAAAACGGTCGCAAGCGAAGTCATGAGGATCGGTTTGAGCCTCGTTCTGCCGGCTTTCAATACTGCGGTGTGCATATCGGTTCCCCGCATGCGCAAATGGTTCGTGTAATCGACCAACAACACCCCGTTGCTGACCACGATCCCGACCATGACGATGATCCCCTGGAACGATGTTACCGAGAGCGTTGTCGAAGTCAGGAATAGCATCCACAGTACGCCCACGATGCCAAGCGGCACTGTGAACATAATGATGAACGGATCGATCAGGGATTGGAATTGCGACGCCATCACCACATAGACAAGAATGATTGCCAGGAGGAACGCCATAAGCAGGTCACGGAACGTTTTGCGTTGCTGTTCCACATTTCCCGTCATCACTACTTCAAATCCTTGCGGGATGACTATTTGATTGAGCTTCGCCTGGATCTCATTTGCAACGCTACCGAGATCTCTGCCGGTCACTTCCGATGTAACCTCGATCAAGCGTTGTTGATATTTACGGTCAATTTCGACCGGGCTTGAGGTGCGTTCGACCGAGGCAATATTTCCAAGCTGCACCGTTTGGCCGGTGGGAGTCGCCAGCGCGACGCGCTTTAGGTCTTCGACTTCCGAACGGAACCCTTCACTCAATCGTACCAAGATATTGTACTGATTGCCTGTCACCGGATCCGTATAGAGCGAGGCCACTGCTCCGTTGATCGACGTATTGATGGTGTTCGAAATGTCTGCCACATTGATGCCAAGAACACCTGCTTTATCGCGGTCGATCTTTATATCCAATTCCGGCAAGTTATCCTCTCGCGTAACTTGAACGCTCGAAGTGCCCGGGGTTGATCGAACCATCGCAGCAATTTGCTTTGAGAGTTTACTCCCTGTCTCAAGGTCGAACCCGCGTATTTCCACGTCAATCGGTGCATTCGATCCGAAGTTCAACAGGAATTTTAAGAACCCACCCGTACTCATATAGACGGAAACTCCAGGAACATTCGAAAGCAACGGGGTTAGCGCCTTGGCAATTTGGATGGATGAACGCTTACGCTCTTCAACCGGAACCAAAGCAACCTGAATGTTCGATGCGTGCGTACCTGTATTCTTGCCGAAAAAATTACCGCTTCGTGCCGAGGGAACGCCGATATCGGAGATCATCGCCTGCATTTCAGGGACATTGTCCTTGATGATCTGCTCCATCTTCATCGTCATCTTTTGCGTCTCTTCAACACGGGTGCCTACGGGCATTTTAACCGTCACGGTAAACTGTCCTTCGTCCTGCTCCGGGAAAAACTCCGTCCCGATAAAGAATACAGTCCCGATGGAGAGGACGGACACAACAAGGATTCCAATAATCACTTGCCATCTGTGTCGGAGCGTCCATTCAAGTCGCTTCTCATACCAATCGTCGATCGATTCTATAAAGTCGTGTGAGAACACCCGAATTCTGTCGGCAAGCGATCTCGATTCCCTATTCAGGTGTTTCTCCGGTGGCAAGAAGTTCAAACACATCAGCGGGGTGACGGTTCGGGATACGAAGAACGAACCAAAGAGCGCTACCGCAATCGTAATCGTCAGCGGGATAAACAGCAGTTTTGCAATACCCGATAAAAATACAATTGGGAGAAATACAATCACCGTCGTTAGGGTGGAAACAAAGATCGGCGCAGCGACTTCGCTTGCGGCATCGAGTGTCGCTTGAAGCTTCGTCAGGCCCTCCTTCCGCTCGTTGTAATGCCTGGAGATCGCCTCTAATTCAACGATAGAATCATCTACCAGCCGACCGACAGCAAGGGCCAACCCTCCAAAGGTCATAATGTTCAGAGTTACATTGCCGAACCGGAAGAAGATAAACGTAATAAGGATCGAAAGCGGGATCGCCACAATAATAATCAGCGTTCCCCGCATGTTGCGGAGGAAAAACAGAATGATCAACATTGCCAGCACTGCGCCCAGAATCGCCTCGCGCTCCAATCCGGAAATGGTTTCACGGATATACAACGACTGATCGAACGAAAGCGCAATTTGCACTGTGGGCGGCACGCCGTGTAATTTCGGCAGCGCCTTCAAGACGTTATCTACAACATCAACGGTATTTGCACCGGCAAGCTTCTGAACGCGAAGAGTCAGTCCCGGTTTTTGATTTACACGGATAACTTCCGTTTGCTCTTGATAGGTGTCTTCTATCTTTGCAATGTCCCGAATCCTGATCGGAACACCGCCGACCGTCTTAATAACAACGTCGCCAATCGGCTTGACGACATTAAACATGCTTTCGGTCTTAAGAGAATAATCGAAACGACCCGTCTTCAGATCGCCTGAAGGCAAAATCAAATTCGAGGTCGCCACCGCCGTCATCACTTGCGCAATCGGCAGTTGCAGCGCCTCCATTCGGTTCCGATCTACCGTAACATGAATCTCCCGAATTCTTCCCCCAATCACTTGCGCCGAGGCGACACCGCTCAGGTGTTCCACTTGCGGTTCGATGGTATTGAACGCCAAATCGTACAGATCGCGTTCATCCATGTCGCCATTAACGGCGAGATTGCATACGGGAAGGTTGGTGATATCGAATCGCAGTGATATCGGCTGCGAAACTCCCGTCGGGAGTTGCGTCAATACGCGATTGATTCGCTGGATAACATCAACCAGCCCGACATCGGTATTCGCATTCCAGTTAAAGTTAATGCGCACCTGTGAAACGCCTTCCCTCGTCGCCGATTGTACATAATCGACATCGTTAACCGAACTTACCCCGCGCTCGATAAATGTCGTCACCGATTGCTCCATATCCAGCGGCGCTGCGCCGGTATAGAACGTAATCGTGCTCACCACGGGTATCGAGATATTCGGCAGCAGATCGACCGGAAGCTGCGTAAACGAGACCAAGCCAAACAGCATGATCGTCAACGCGAACAGGAAGGTCGAGATCGGGTATTTTAATGCAAGCCTAGTTAGCCACATACAAACTCAAGAAAAAATTATTGTTGAACCGTGATCTGGCCGTGGTTTCGTACAAATTCCTGACCGGTCGTGATCAGAATTTCATCGCCTTTTAGTCCTGTCAGCACTTCAGTCTTGGTTCCCTGCTCGATGCCGACGGTAATCCTCGCTCTTTTCGCGACGTTGCTGCTATCGAGATAGACGTACATCCCCTGGTCGTCTTTCAAAATCGACGCCGTAGGAATAGTAACGGCATTCTCATGCGCGGAAGCGACGATGACCACATTCGCGAACATCCCCCCTTTCAACGCTTCATCGTGGTTCGGAATATCGATTTCCACCGCCATTGTCCGCGTCGAAAGATCTACCGATTCCGCCAACCGCTGAATTGTACCCGTAAACTTTCGTCCCGGGAATGCATCCACGGTGATTAGCGCCTCTTTACCCCTGCTGACTGAAGGAATATCTTTTTCCAAAACATTAACCATTACTTTAAGAGTTTCCGCATCCATCAACGTGAATAACGTAGAGGAGTTGGCGGTCACCAGCGATCCGGGATCCAATTCGCGCTTCGTGATGTAACCACTGAAGGGCGCTCGAATATGGGCATATTCGAGATGCGTGTTCGCTGCAGCGAAATTGGCCTCGGCAACTTTCATGGCCGCGTCCGCATTATCAAGATCTTGCTTGGCTACGAGATTTTGCTCGGCAAGCTCTTTCGAACGTTCAAACGTAATTTTTGCGTTGGCATAAGTTGCCGCCGTCTGATCATACGTCTGGCGCAGTTCGGTCGTATCGATGACCGCGAGTAGCTGACCGGTGTTTACGCGTGATCCGATATTCACCAGCACCTTTTCTAAGCTGCCGCTCACCTTTGAATATATCGTCGCCTCTTGCACCGGGATCATATCGCCGGTGAATCGGAGATCATATTCCACAGTCTGGATCTGCGGCTTTTCGACTTTAACGAGAGCCGCAGCAACCGCGCGTGTGCCTCCGCTCGCATTGCCGGTGACGATCTTATAAGCGATAAGCAGGACGAATATTCCAACCACCGAAAATAAAAGGATTTTTGTTCGTGTCTTCATAAACTCTTAGGCTAAATAAATGGCGCGAATAAACGCAGGTATGATTGTTAATGATTCGGACAATAATCGGAATACAGAATTTGATAAATTGCAGGCCAACATCAGTTTGCTCGCGAAATCCCCCGCAGATACACTTCTGCAAGTTCCGTCATCTCTTCTCGCAGCGGCTCGAAATTGCGCTCGGCTTCGTCAACATCTTCCATCCTTCGACGATAGAGAATGCGGAGACCATGAAGGGCATGTTGGAACACTCTCGCCGCAACTTCGGCGGAACGGATGTGAAACTCACCCAACTTCTTGCCCTCTCGAATAAATCCATTGATGACTTCCAGCTCTTGCGCTGAAACGATGTCGAACAGTTTCCGGAGTATTGGTTTCATCTTCGTCGAACTGCGTACCTCCGAGACATTCAACGTCACGATTTTGTTGAAGTACTCAAAGCGCAATTGGACATACTGGCGGAGTTTTTCTGAAGCGGTAATATTCTTTTTAACAATCATCTCGACACAATCGAGGAACTTTCGCTGTTCATTCAACACTACCGCCTCGAACAACCGTTCCTTGGTTGGAAAATAATAATAAAGCGAGGCTTTCCCCATCCCCGCCTGCTCGGCAATCTCGTCCATGGTGACTTTGAAGAAACCATATCGGCTAAACTGCTGGTGCGCAGCGTTGATGATCAACTCCGTTTTCCTCGCGGAAGACTCTGTCGGATGTGCCGTCAATTAACTTTTCGACCGTAATACTGTAATGGTCTAAAATACGAAAAATCATTGCTAAAGGCAAATCTATCGGAAATTATTCTGGGAATATCAATTCTGCGATATCGAGGAGGGAGCGATACGCAGATTCCGGGACCGAATGAGAAGATAACGCTTAGGCCAAAGCGTCCCGGAATAGCCTAAGTAGTTGCTCTGTAATATAAGGCTTTTGTGCGAAAAATCGTACTCCGCCCTTGATCATTTCTTTCTTGAGTGCGGGTTCAAAATACGCCCCTGCGATAATAATGGATAGGTCAGGTTTCATCGCCTTGAGTTTCTTATAGACGTCCCAACCGTTCATCTTCGGTAATTCAATATCCGTAAGAACCAGGGAAATGGCGGCCCGATTCGCTTTGCATGCCGCAACCGCCTCCTCCCCATCGCGCGCAAGCAAAACTTTATAGCCGTTCCCTTCGGATATGATGCGGAGGAAATCTAAAAGCATTTCGTCATCTTCGACGAGGAGAAGGGTTTCCCCTTTGCTGATAGATTCGGTCTCAAGAGGAAGGATTTCCGGTTCCGCT
>DATGFY010000433.1:0-4601 GCA_035308785.1 Bacteroidota bacterium
TCCAGCGCCGCAATCGCCCGCGAAAAGGTGTTGGGATTGACATACGACCCGACGATCGTCAGTTCTTTAAAATAAATTTTATTCGGTTCAACCGATATTGTTTGCCCGATCGGACAGACGCCGAAAAATTCCACCGTCCCACCCCGCCGCGCCAAATCGATTGCGGTTTGCATCGTTTGCGGCCTGCCTACACATTCGATGACAACGTCCGCACCAACGTTCGTCAAGTCCATTATGGCGGATACGAGATCGATCTTGGTAGGATCGAGAATTTCATCGGCTCCGAGGCGTTGCGCTATTTTCCGCTTGTGTTCGAGCGGCTCGATGACAATAATCTTAGCTGCACCAGCCGCGCGGACGAGTTGCAGCATCATTAACCCAATCGTTCCACCGCCGAGGATAACAACCGTATCGCCCGCTCGGATTCCCGCTTTATCGATTCCGTGAATGACGCACGAGACCGGTTCGATAAACGCACTCGCCTCAATCGACAGCTTTTCCGGAATTGCGTATAGCTGTTTGTACGGGACTATGCATTTCTCAGCCATCCCGCCATCGATATCTACACCTAATGCGCGAAGGTTTGAGCATAAATGGACAAGCCCGCGCCGGCAATAGAAACAGACACCGCACGAGATATTCGGATCGATGGCCACGCGATCTCCAACTTTTAAACCGTTCTGTTCTACAGCGATGTCTTCAATCGTCCCTGCGTATTCATGGCCGAGGACAACAGGCGGGGTTGAGCGAGATGTTCCTTCAACAATATGCACATCTGTGCCGCACACGCCGCAGGCATCGACGTGCACAAGAACTTCTCCCGCCTTGAGCGGTCGCAGATCTTTCGCCGTTACCCGCAGACTGCCGGGCTTTTCAAACAGGACTACTTTCATTTCTCGAATTCAACATGAATGTGTTGTACCGCATCCGTACCGGTCAAGCTTACTCTGGATTGGTATAAACCATCGGGATTCTTGAGAACAACCATATCTTTTATATCAATGTCATCGGCCATACAGGCCTTGATCTTTGTCAGAGAAACGAACGTCGCCGAAATTGCATGCTTTTCAAATGACGTTACCTCAAAATCCATCCCACCCTTCGTATCGTATTCAGCAATTTGCACGGTCGCATTGATCTCTTTAAGATACGGCCGTTTCGGTATTCCGAACTTCAGCGTTATGGGATTCCCGGTCCTGTTCGCCTCAATCGGCAACACCAACGATGGAATTTCATCCTGTCCAATCGTCATCGATTCTAAATATTCACCTTTACCTGAAATCCTGACCCGGCTCGCGTTCCCATTCGTCATCGTATAGTCAACATTTTCATATCCTCGCGGCAGCGGCCCGCTAAACGAAATATTCCATTCCGATTCGTGAGTTCCAAACAACGTATAAAGCGCTTTCAAATAAAATCCGCCTGCCCACAAGAACGACGGCTTATCAATCATGCCATAGTCGGGCGATGAAGGATCGGCATAACGGTACTCGTACATTGCGGGCTGACCGTGGGGGCTGTGCACGGTGCCATCGATCGTCATAGTCTCTTTCACGAATTTCAACGCCTCATCGCGCTTCCCGATCGCGTCTAGTGCAGTTGCATACCAGGCATTATCGTGCGGCCACACTCCGCCATCGATATAGAAATACGGCTTCCCGGCTTCTTCGCCCGCAAATTTGTAGTAAGAAATTACTTCCGGGGAGGAAAAGTCCGGCGGCATTGCGGTGCGTACGCCGAGAGATTTATCGAGCAGTTTCTCTCCCGCCGTTGCTACGAGCGCGCGGGCCTTCGCGCTGTCGAGCATTCCAAACGCCGCGCTCAGCAACGACCCCATGTAGTAGTGTGCGTCGTTCTTGCCATCATTGTAGTTCGTGAGATAGTTCGTGCCGGCGTCCCACAAACGGTTTGTAAGCGCAACTTGCATCGAATCGGAAACCTGTTCAAGCTGTTCGAGGCGCGGAGAATATTCATGCAAATATGAACAGGTAAAAAGAAACTCTCGTATAGATCGGATGGCAAGAGCCGTATTGTATGCGCGCGGGCCATCGATATGCCCAATATCCCACCAATCGGGACGGTAGGCATGGATCAAATCGTCGGACTTCAATTGAGAAAGAATTTCGCTCAAACTTTTCTGAATCTCCGGTAACAGCGCTCGCACAACAGCAGTATCGTGCGAGTGCCGCAGATACGCTGCACTGGCGAGGATAAACCAAAAATGATTCCAGTTATCGGGAGTGCAATATTCCGTCTTGTTGCCATCGTCGCGCCAGTAGTACGCGTGAAGAATGATGCTGTCTTTTGAGTGCGCGTTAATGTACAGCAGATCCCGTTTTACCCGGCCGGTATCGAAATTCACCGCTGCGAGATCTGTCATCAACACATCGTGCGTAAAAAAGAAATTATATTCCGCCGGACACGGCATTGGGACAATCGCATTATCTAGATAATGCGCATTGGCGACGAGGATTCCTTTCGCCCAAACAGCGGATCGATCCAAAATGCTATCGCCGGTAATAAACGGTGAATCCGTTATGGCCCTTCCGGCTACATATTCATCGTTCGCTTCAATCTCATTTTTCCAAGACCCTGCCAAACGTTTCATCACCGCCCCGGCCTCAATGTTCGTGCAACTGCCGATAACCTGCCCGATAGTGACGAAACCGTTCGGAGCTAACCTGGCACGATACTCGAACGCCGCCAGTGGAATATGTTTTCCTCGCGAGTTTGGAGTTTTAGGAAGAGCATCAGAGGATGAAACCCAAGCGCTATTCCCGGTATCCGAAATTGATAACGCCGATGCATCGGAACTCCACGAAGACGGAGCAGCGCCTACGTTTTGAACGAAGACGGTCGCCCGATCGGTCTGCGGATCGTCGTAATCGACTCGAATCGATTTCAACGAATCGTCATACGATGTGATCGCAGAATCTTTCACTGCATACGTTTGGCACGTCCGCAACACAGGTTTGATATGGGTGTACACTGTTACGTCCTGAGTTTGCACCGAAATATTCGCGACACGAAAGGTAAAGACCATTGCGGCTTCCTGCAGGCAAAAATCATACTCGGCAGTGTACTGAAAAGCTCCGTCCCGCTCGTAAAATACGACCCTGTGGGGACTTACCGTGTACGACCAGCCCTCTTTACCAAGCAGTTTCCGCTGTCCATTGCCGATCTGAATTCCGACACACATCGGCTGCGAGTCTCCGCGCTTCCAATAATCCGTGCTCAGATCGACGCTGTTCGCCACGGGATAATAGAAACTAATGCGCGACGGCAACGGACGACTCTTATGGAATTCCGCCCCTGCATAGATGCCGCCAACTTCTACCTGGCCGTAGTGCCCATCGAAATCATACTCCAGCCCGGAGCGTGACGAGACGTGGGGCTGATGCTGCGCCTGCAAATACCCTGCGGACAAAATAAGAACAACGATGAACCCGAGAACCTTCATGCAACGGTTGTCTGGACGGCGCCGGCAGGCGCCAGACTACCCGCGGGCAATGGCAGCATCCGCGCCTCTCCTCCTGCGAGCTGAACTTGTTGTTTGATCGTTCCTTCGCCGGATCCAACAGATACGACTCCGGAAACGCCATGGTCGCAAGCAACAAATAGAAGTATTTCGTTACCAACCTTCAGGGCAAAGGAATATATACCATCATCGTCAGCAGAAGAATAAACAAGTTTCCCAACAACAGTAGGAAGCTCACTCACCACCGCAGACGAACAATACAACTTGCCATCAAAGACGAACGCACTCAGAGATGCGCCGCGGTATGGCAGATTTCGCACGGCTAACCAATTCCAATCAGGAGGCAGAGCAGGATTCATTTCGAACGCGTCTAATCCGGGTTTAACACCGAGCAAACCTTCAACCCCTAGCCAAAGATAGGTAGGTGGCATCCATGGGCTCATCGTCATTCCGCGGCTATGATACGTCTCGCCGTGCAGACGTTCAGGGAACTCCCCGGGAACAACGTTTTCAAACTCATTCGGCTTCTCAGTTTCTGCGAGCCGGTAGATATTGATCAACGCTTCCTTCACCAATCTAGGACGTTCATGCCGGCTGCAGTAGGCGATCCACGCTGTCAGATTATGCCACACTCCGCCAACAAGCTGATAACCGAAATCGGGATCATAATTTTTCTCAGCCGGATGCACCGTTCGCGATCCGTACGGCGTCCACATTTCCTGTTCGGTGAGTTTCAGAAGAATGCGATTGCGAACCTGCGGCGTCGCGGTCTCAAAAAATACCGGGAAGATTTCATCGCCGGTAATATCGTGATGCGCAGTTCCACCATTGTCGAGATTGAGCAAATACATCCCGGTTGACGGTGAAAGGAGTTTCGCATTGATGGAATCCTTGAGCGACTCGCTCGCACTCCGAAACCGCTGTGCATCGGCATCGAAACCGAGGGCCAGCGCAGATGCGGCCGCGATGGCGAGTGCGTAATAACATTCGGCGTTCACTTCCGTTACCGCGCCGGTCAGGTTGTAGTCATCGATAATATTGCGCCAGCTGCAAATACCCCAGACATTTGTTCCATCGGCGTAACACCGCACAAGTCCATCCTGCACTGTCGTAAGTATATAAT
>DATGFY010000434.1:0-2284 GCA_035308785.1 Bacteroidota bacterium
CGCTTGCGAAACAAATGAAGCAAACCGCCGTTGTGTTCGTGCGTGACCGCGACGATCATCCGCGTATTGCGCTACGCATGGACATCACCAAATCGATCATCGCCAAGAAATCCGGGGCGATGGTCGAAGTTCACTCGCAGGGAAAATCTCTGCTCGCGCGGACATTCTCACTCGTCCACATCGGCGATTGGGTAAGTTTTTATCTTGCTATGCTCAACAATGTCGATCCGACGCCGGTGAAGGTGATTGATTACGTAAAAGCGGAGCTTTCTAAGAGATAGTGAACAGTGAACCGTGAACAGTATCCCCTCTCTTGGTAAGAGAGGGGAGGTTTCGTCGCAGACGAAGCGGGGTGAGTTACTTGCAGCGAGCAGTTCCTACCATCGATAATCTCGTGCTTTGAGTGAAAAGGCGCTGGATTCCCGCCAGAAGCATGCGGGAATGACACCTAAATAGTGTTTGCAAGAATAAACTGTTCACTATCCACGGTCCACTATCTGTACTCCCTCTTTACCTTCTCATTTTTTCTCCTTATTATTCTAGCATACCAGCACCCCATTTCCCCGCGCGGTTAGATATGAAAAATCACGAGAATACGAAGCGATAATCTACGCCCTCCTGCGCCGCACCACAATGAAGCGGATTTGCTTAGTGATACTGCTCCTCGCCGCCGCCGGATGCTCCGCATCGGCGCAGTTTTTCTATTTTGGCGAGAATAAAGTCCAGTACACCAACTTCGATTGGCATATCCTCAAGACCGAACATTTCGATATTTATTATTACCCGGAAATGAAAGATCTTGCGGAGCGCGGAGCGTATCTCGCCGAAGAAAGCTACCGCATTCTGCAGGATAAGTTCAATCACAATGTTTCCAACCGCATCCCGCTGATTCTGTACAGCTCGCATTTGCATTTCGAGCAAACGAACGTTTCTCCCGGCTTCATCCCCGAAGGCGTCGGAGGGTTTTTCGAATTTCTGAAAGGCCGCGTCGTCATTCCGTACGATGGATCGATGTGGGATTTCCGCCACGTCATCCGGCACGAGCTTGTGCACGTATTCATGACCAGCAAGATCAACCGCGTGATGTTCGATCACCGCATCGCACAGGACCACTCGCCGCCCCTCTGGTTTACCGAAGGCCTCGCCGAGTATTGGTCAACCGATTGGGACGACCAGGCAGAGATGGTCATCCGCGACGCAGTCATTTCCGATTACATCGTCCCGCTTGATGACATGGACCGCATCTTCGGCTCGTTCCTGATGTACAAGGAGGGCCAGAATCTGCTCCAATTTCTCGCGAGTAAGTATGGCGATGAAAAAATCCTGATGCTCATGGACAATTTCTGGAAATCGGGTTCGTTCAACGATGTGTTCAAGCTGACAATCGACCGCACCTACCGCGAGTTCGATCAGGATTGGATCTACGCACTCAAGAAAAAGTATTACCCCGATCTCGCCGCCGAAGACACGCCGAGCGAAACCTCCGCCCCCCTCGCATCTGAAGGGTTCAATTCGAAACCGGTCATCTTTACCCGGAACGGCAAAAAGGAGCTCTACTTCATCGGCAACCGCACGGGATATACCAGCGTCTTTCGGCTCGATCTTTCCAAGCCGCATAGCGAACCGGAGGTAGTCGTTGAGGGCGAAAAGACAGATGAGTTTGAGGCGTTCCATCTTTTCCAAAGCAAGATGGATATTTCCCGAAACGGAGTTCTCGCCTTTGTCACCAAGAGCGGCGAGAATGATGTCCTGCACCTGTACGACGTGGTGAAAAATGCGCTCGTAGAATCGCATCATTTCAACGATCTTGTGGCCATCGGTTCGCCATCGTGGGCGCCCGAAGGAAACCGACTCGTCTTTTCCGCCGTCGATAAATCGGGAAACAACGACCTGTACATTTGGGATCGAGAAGCAGAGAAACTCACGCGCCTGACAAACGATGTGTATGACGATCGCGATCCCGCGTGGTCGCCCGACGGGAAATATATCGCCTTCAGTTCCGACCGCGGAGCATACGGCGAGAACGGAAAGTACAATCTTTTTCTCTACGAGGTTGGCAACGGAAAGATCTATTACCTTACCGGTGAAAACGGCATTAGTTCATCGCCAACATGGTCGCCGGATGGCCGCGCGATGTTGTTTACATCGACAAGCGGCGGCGCGAGAAACATTTGGATGATGAAGATTGATTCCTCCGGACGCACAAGCCCCACCGCGCGCAAGATCACATCGTTTATTACCGCCGCATTCGATCCCGCATGGAACGACAGTTCAATCGTCTTTG
>DATGFY010000435.1:0-4302 GCA_035308785.1 Bacteroidota bacterium
AGGGAATTTTCAACTCATCGTTCGTACGTACAAAATCTGAGCTGGAACGCGAAGTCATGCGCGTGATCGAAGAATACCGGGAGCCCGCTTTAATAGAGGAGTTCCTTACCGGACGCGAATTTACCGTCGCCATGCTCGGAAATGGGGCAAGCGCACGTGCACTGCCCATTGTGGAGATCAATTTCGATTCGCTGCCTGAAGGCGTAAATCACATTTATTCCTACGAAGCGAAATGGGTATGGGATCAACCGGGCCAGCCGTTGGATATCTTCCAGTGCCCCGCTCGCATACCGAATGAGCTCACCTCGCAAATTGAATCGATTTGCACCGAGGCGTACCGCATTCTTCGGTGCCGCGATTGGTGCCGAATTGACGTGCGGCTCGATGCCAAGAACAATCCCCATATAATAGAGCTCAATCCTCTCCCCGGCATTTTGCCGAAACCGGAGGATAATTCGTGTTTCCCGAAAGCCGCAAGGGCTGCCGGAATTGGCTACAACAAATTGATGCAAAGCGTCCTTGGATTCGCCGCCCGGCGCTACGGGCTTGATAAATCTCAGCAGGTGTTCTCCTCACAATACTCGGGAGTTGCTCAATGAGAAAAAAAGTGCATGTCGCAATCGTGTATAACGAACCGATCACGACGATGGAAGCAGGAAGGAAATACGTCTCCGAACGCGGCGTTCTCCAACAGCAAGCCTCGTTAGAAAAGAAATCGGCAGATACGGTCGATTTATCCGAAGTAGGAGTCCTTGAGGAAAAGGAAGATATCGCCCGTGCGCTGCAGGGATTGGGGTATAAGACATCGATATTCAATGTCGATCAAGATATTTCCCGGCTGTTGACATTCCTGAAGGATGAAGCGCCTGATGTGATTTTCAATTTGTGCGAGGGTGTGCTGAACGATGCCATCCACGAGATGCACATTGCGGGCATTTACGAGTTGCTTGCAATTCCCTATACCGGTTCCAACCCGATAACTTTGGGCACCGCGCTAAATAAATGCCGCGTCAAAGAGATACTGACCTTTCACGGATTGCCCACGCCGCGATTCCAATTGATCAAGAGTCCCGTAAAGATTACGCTTTCTGATGACTTGGGATTTCCGCTTATTGTTAAACCGTCCCGCGAAGATGCCAGTATTGGCATCGACAACGATTCGATCGTTCGTAATATGAACGAGCTGCGCAAGCGCGTTCGGTTTATCATCGAGGAATTCGATCAGCCCGCCATCGTTGAAGAATATATCGATGGACGAGAATTGAATGTTGCGGTGATCGGCAACCGGCCCCCTATGGCGCTGCCGATTTCTGAAATCGATATGTCAACGCTCCCGAAAGATTATCCTCATATCATTACCTACAACGCAAAGTGGCTGAAAGGCACGCCGGAGTATGCGCATACGAAAGGCGTTTGCCCTGCGCTGCTGCCGCTCGAACTTGAAATGCGTATCAAAGACATTGCCCTGCAAGCATGCCAGATCCTCGGCTGCCGCGATTACGCCCGAGTAGATATCCGGCTGAGCAAAGACTACGATCCATACATTATCGAAGTCAATCCGAATCCCGATATCTCCGATGAAGCAGGACTTGCGCGCTCAGCAAAGGCGCACGGGTTTACGTTCGAGCAATTCGTCGGCACCATCATCGAATGCGCCCTTGACCGCGCTTACTGAATCCGCTTCCCCTGCAATGCTATCGACTGAATCGGCTGCGAGTACGCGGATTTCGATCCGGCACCTTGTGCGGTCGGATGTGCCGGTACTGAAATCGATTCTTGACCGGACAGGGGTTTTTCGCGATGAAGAGATTTCGGTTGCCCTTGAACTAATGGCAGCGTTCTTGGACAATCCTGTCCAGAAAGATTACGATATCTATTGTGCGGTATCGGATACCGATATAGCGCTTGGTTATGTATGTTTTGGTCCGGTACCGGTTTCAGTCGGGACGTATGACTTATATTGGATCGCAGTTGACCCTGATCGTCCGAGAATGGGACTTGGTCGATTGTTGCAGCAGCATCTTGAAAGTGTTGTGCGGAAGAGCGGGGGACGGTTGGTTATCGCAGAAACCTCGTCGCTTCCCAAATATGAGAAAACGCGAAATTTTTATCTTTCGCTTGGTTACAAAGAAGTGGCACGCGTGCCGGAGTATTATCTTCCCGGCGACGACCTATTGATTTTCGGTAAATATCTCTAACACTAAAGGAGCAACAGGCAGACAATATGGAACTATGGCAGGAGATGCTTCGTCAAAGCGTTGACAGCGGCAAGGATTTAGTCGAACGGTTCGGTTTCGACAACGAACTCGCCGACCGCCTCAACAAGCTGTTTCACATTCGCATCAATCCGTATTACCTAAGTCTCATCCGGCATCCGGGAGATCCGATCTGGCTGCAGTGCATTCCGGATTCGAAGGAGCTCGATGAGGACGGCCTCCCCGAGGACCCGCTCGCCGAGGATGCACACAGTCCCGTGCCGAGCATTGTTCATCGGTACCCCGACCGCGTGCTGTTCCTGACGACGAGCCAGTGCTCGATGTATTGCCGTTTCTGCACTCGAAAGCGAAAAGTCGGCGATTCCACCAAGATCAACATGAAATACATCCAGGATGGGATTGATTACATCGCTGCGCACAAGGAGATCCGCGATATTATTCTCTCCGGCGGCGACCCGCTCATGCTGACCGATTTCATGCTTGAACGCATCCTGAAAGGCCTGCGCGATATTCCCCATGTGGAGATCATCCGTCTCGGGACGAAGATGCCGTGCGTCCTTCCGCAGCGCATTACGCCCAAGCTGTGCAAAATGATCCGCAAGTACCACCCCGTTTATGTCAATACGCACTTTAATCATCCGTGGGAATGCACGACGGAGGCAAAGCGCGCCTGCGAAATGCTCGCCGACGCGGGATGCCCGGTCGGCAACCAGGCGGTGCTGATGAAAGGCGTCAACGATGACGCCGACGTGATGCTTGAGTTGATGCGCAAGCTGCTTTCGATGCGCGTGCGGCCATATTATCTGTACCAGGCCGATATCACGAAGGGCACCGATTATTTCCGCACACCGGTCAGCAAGGGATTGGAGATCATGGATAAGCTCCGAGGTCATACCTCCGGACTTGCCATCCCCAGCTATGTCATCGATGCGCCGGGCGGCGGCGGGAAGATTCCGCTCTTGCCGCAATACGTCCTCGGCCGTGCGGGAAACCAGATTATCCTGCGCAATTACAAGTACGAAATTTTCACCTATCCCGATCTTGAAGAAGATCCTGTCAACCATACGCCTCCGGTCGAGAAACCGTTCCTCCGGAAGAAGAAGAATGGGCAAAAGGTGGAAGCGGACGCATAATCTATAGGAATCGTCACCCTGAACTTGTTTCAGGGTCTGAACCGCTTAGATGCCGAAACAAGTTCGGCATGACGGACTAATTTGATGGCATCTTGTGTAAGAAGGGCGACTTTTAGTCGCCCTTTTGTTTTTGTGGGGCTAAAGCCCCATAGTATTTTTGTAATCCTGTACCCACGACCTAAAGGTCGTGGCAATTATCAATCCTTGCCTCGCATGAGTATGGCACGAATCCTCTTTTTGCAACTCAAATACGAATACTCGATATTTGAACCATGAATATTTTATTTATCAGTTCCACAGTCGGGTGGGGAGGAGCGGAGGTGTGGCTCCTGCAGATGTGTAGGGGGCTTACATCCCGCGGTCACGTGGTGACTGTGGTATGCCGCAAAGGATCGTTTCTTATTGACCGCCTGCAATCGGTCCGAGTAGTCGGCATAGAAACGCTTCCCACGTGGGGAGATTTCAATCCGATTTCGATATTCACGCTTTCAGGGATTATCAAGAAACGGAAAATCGATCTGGTGTGCACGAACTGGGAAAAAGACCTCCGGCTAGGAGGAATGGCTTCGCTCATCGCCGGGGTGCCGATTGTGCCAAGTCGCGAGGTGGATATGCCGATTAAGAACAGCGCGGTGAACCGGTTGTATTACGGACGGATTGCATCGGCGATAATGGTAAACTCGAAGGCGACACTCGAAACGATGCTTCAAAGCGCGCCGTGGCTAAATGCGAAACGGATGCAAGTAGTATTAAAAGGCATCGATCTTGCTCCGTTTTCATCTGCCCCCTCGATCGACATCCGGAAAGAACTTCACCTCCGGTCGGAGGATATTATTGCGGGGTTCGCAGGCAGGTTCGATGAGCGCAAGGGACTAACGACATTGCTCGAGACGATGAAGATCCTTGCCGAACGCTCTCCACAGGTGAAACTCGTCGCAATCGGCGATGGGGAG
>DATGFY010000436.1:0-2310 GCA_035308785.1 Bacteroidota bacterium
TTGGGCAAATAAAAATAGTCATCCTCCGCAAAATAGACATACTCCGCATCTGGCTGTTCGGAAAGGATTTGAAATTGGAGACCGAACGTCGCGGCATTTCCCACACCCCCCAGGTGAGTTACTTCGAGGTCAGGTTCATGAAAATTCTGTCGAAAGAGCTCCTCGTATTCCTTCGGGCAATTATCCAGCAACGCAAAGACCTTCACTTTCAATGTGCCTAGAGCTTCCTTAAACGATCGGAGGCACAATGCGGCGAGAAGATATTTATCATCGGCAAAAAAAAGCGGCGTTTTGGATATTTTAGGGTAGATTCGGTATGCCACGGCCAGGTCATAGGCATACCCTCCCCGATTATTCGGAATTGCAGCGCGCTTGTCTTGAGTATGTGCGTGGGACATGTAATGAGCTATGGAGCTAATTCGGAACCGGGGCCACTCATCGTACTGCGACTGTTCCGCGACGAAATTTTCTCTCGATATACGAGGCAGTTACCAGCGCAGCCAGGAGACTCACGACCCAAAACCCCCATCGTGTTGCAATAAGCAGAAAACTAAAACCAACAATGACCAAGAGATGTGAAAACCAAGCCAAATCAACGTACGAACGCCGCGCAGTGAACCGAAACCAGAAGTATGAACACCCGATTCCGAGGAGGTATGGAAATACCAAGATTCCGGCCACTCCAAAATCAGCATCGAGCTCGCGCAAGTACGTTCCGGTATTGATCCGAATCGGTATCGGATAAAACTGCTCGGCTCCATTGACCGAGGCGTCGCCTTCCAGTTTCGCGATAATGTGATAAATTGGATTTAACGTATTCTCACCCCACCCTGTTTTTTCATCACGGGTCTTTAAATATTGATTGAGCACTCCGGGATGTCCGCTGAAGTAAAGATAAATCGAGGGTGTAATAAAACTTGCTCCCCGCAGTTGTTCAAGCGATCGCGATGCTCCGCTAATATCTTCGTTGATGGCCCGATTTGCTCTAACGAGTTCAGCTGCACCGACCAGAATTGCGAGCGCAACGCCCAAAGAGAAAGCAATCTTTATTTTCCCCGTATGACGCTTACTTGATGAATCCGTAGCCCTCTTTCCCAATAGGTACCCTGTGAGAAAGAGAATCGCGGCGAGAAGCAACTCACCACGGCCCATTCCCGAAACTGACTGGAACACGGTGATCAAGATCGGTGCAATTCCAAGGATCGAAATTCGTCCCTTGAGTGCAGTGTAACAACCGGCAAACATTGTGGCGGATAACGCGAGGGAATCGAAATAAGGAACTTCCCCGGTGATCTCCCCTTCCACTCTGAGCATATACACAAGTCCACCATACGAAATTACATTCGTAATACTCCCAAACTTGTGGAGCAACACTAGCCAGTGCTGAATCACTGCTACCGATGAGATCGCACAGAGAATCCAAAGAACCTTTTCCAGCAGATGAAGTTCTTGTTCCGGATCACGCGCGATATTGACCTGCTCGTGAGTCTCCCCCCTCATCGCTTTCTTAGCGATATATATTGTCACCGCGCCAAGCACAAATGCAGCCCATCCATCAAAAATAACAAGCCACGTCTCCGGCTCTAATGGATAATAATGGATCATTCCAATCTGGTACAAAACGAGAACGAGCGTCCAGATCCACGCATAAAGACTCAGATGGTTAAACCATCGTCCAAAACAATACCGGCCGATCAACGTGCCGAATACGCAGTTCAGAATAATGAAGGAGATTATCGCCATCGCAGACTATCCGCGCAGGATATTTTTACCGGGGAAGCGGAGATACGAAGCAAGACCGGGACGGGTGATGACATGGGATGAGCGGGGGGCTCCGCCTAGAGAAAATGTGGTCATGAAGAGACATCAACCCCATACCAAGCCGAAATCTTGTGTACTCTCGTGGCAACTTTGCGGTCCCAGGCGCGGCCGGAGTCCTTCTTCCGAGCCACACCTTGCAGGCCAAAAGCAAGAGCGATCATTGCAAAGAGCGACAGGAAAGCCGTCGAGAGAACGATCAATACCCGCTGCGGTTTCGTTTTCTTTTCCGGCGGAACTGCCCGGTCCAACACAACGAGCACCGGATTATCCTTTTGCTCATTGATCTTTGCCTGCTCGTAGAGCGGCATGAGAAACTCAAGGATTTTTTGCTGGGTCACAACATCACGGTAAAGCCGAATCGTTTGAAGACCCGCACCCGGGAACTGGGCAAGTTTCTTATCGAGCTCTGCAAGTTCAAGACGGGCTTGCTGCAACGACCCGTTATCGGCTGTCACCGAACGTTCTAGCACACTTACCTCGATCTCTTTC
>DATGFY010000437.1:0-3550 GCA_035308785.1 Bacteroidota bacterium
GATTTCCGGTTCCGCTATCATTGCGTCATCCGAGGTGGCAACAGGAAAATGTAAATGAAATGTTGTGCCTTTCGTCTTCGCGCTCTCAAGCGTAATGAATCCCCCGTGGCTGTTGACTATGCCATACACCATCGCAAGTCCAAGGCCGGTTCCTTTACCAACTTCCTTCGTCGTGAAAAATGGCTCGAAGATATGCTTCTGAGTCTCTTCGTCGATGCCTTCGCCGGTATCCGAAACGCTGATGCGGACGAAATCTCCTTCCCTCTCCCCCGGCACCAGGGTCGCGCGAGGCGCCATTCTGACAACTGAGGTCCGAATCGAAAGAGTGCCGCCATTCGGCATCGCATCTCGCGCGTTAATGCAGAGATTAAGGAGCGCTTGATTGACCTGTACGTGGTCAGCGCTAATCTGCGGAAGGTCCTGTTCGAGCTGCAACGATATCTCTATCGTCTTTGGCAATGTTTCCGACATCAACTTGATGAAATCATTCAATATCGGATTCAGATTAACCGGCTGATAGACCACAACCGTCTTACGCGCGAATGTGAGAATCTGCCGCACTAAACTCGCGCCGCGCTGCGAGGCCTTGGCAATCGCGTCGATACTTTGCGCAAATTTCACCGGATCGTCCTTCGACGATTTTAATACGGAAACGTATCCGAGAATAATTCCCAATATATTATTGAAATCGTGGGCAACGCCGCCCGCAAGGGTCCCCAAACTTTCCATCTTTTGCGCATGACGCAAGCTGTCCTCCAGCTTTTTCCATTCGGTCACATCCACCATAACACCGCGCAACTTGCTCGATTCCCCTTGATCCGACACCACCGCCATGTTCATTCGGAACCATACGGCTTGGCCGTCAACTGCGACCATTCGGAATTCAACAGAAAGAGCAGATTTCGAATGTACCGCATCGCGGATTTCTTTCGATACCCGGTCACGATCTGCCGGATAGAGGTGGCTTAACAAAAACGAGTTATCAAACAGCCAGTCTTCCTTCTTGTATCCCAAAAGCCGCTGCGCCTGCGAGCTGACAAAGTTGATGCGCATCGTCTCTGCATCTGCTTCCCACACAATTCCATCGAGAGAGTTGACAAGGGTTTCGTAATTTTCCTTTGCGCGCCTGACCTCCTCCTCGACCCGGCGGCGCTCCGTGATATCGCGCGATACGACAATGACTTGCGATGGCCTGCCGTCTTTTTCCCGGATAACATTTCCCTGGGACTCGATAAACCTAATAGAGCCATCGGTCTGCAAGAACCGATATTCTGCGCGCTGTCCTCTTCCCGAATCGATTGTTTTTTGAAAAATTTGCTTTACTTTTTCACGATCTTCGGGGTGTATTTCCTGGAACGAATCCGTCCCCCGCAATGCGTCAGGTTCACCAAGAACACTGCGATAAGCCGGGTTATTATAGATTCTCTTGCCTTCGAGGTCAATGACAGCGATCAGATCCGATACATTTTCGGCAATCAACGCAAAAACCTCCTGGCTTTGCCGGTACTTTTCCTCTGCAGCATTCCTCTCGGTAACATCGCGAATGACGAGCTGAACTGCCAGTTTCTGCTTGTAACTAAACGGACTTGCCTTAAGCTCCACATCGACAAGATCTCCGTTCATGCGCATGAATTTTGCCGCGATAAGCGGTACGACCTTTTCGGTTTCAGTTACTTCTTGCAACCGCTCGATCAAAAGCGCCCAATAATCATGATGAATGAAATCGATGAGCGGCTTGCCGATGAGTTTATCGGGCGATGCCGCCCCAAGCAGCAATGCTCCCGCTGCATTGACATAAACGATTTTCCCTTCGTTGAAGACCGCAATGGCATCCGGAGAAAGCTCTACCAACCTGCGTTCGGTAATTTTTCTTCCGACCCCAACGAACCCAACGATGTCTTCATTCGCGAATACCGGCGTAAATGAGAAATTCATCGCCAACAAATCGCCGTTCTTACAGATGACGTCCGCATCGAAGAAGCTCTCTCTCATCTTGGATCGTAACGCGTAATCATAATATGCATCGACCAATTCCTTCTGCTCGATGATATCCTTAAACGATTTTCCCATCAAATCGTTTTGCCCATACCCCAGCAACGATTCGTGCGCGCCTTGAACAAGATCAATGTGCAAATCTGCGTCGGTCTTAACCAGAAAATCGTTCATCGCCACGAGCGCAGACCTCAGCGCTTCGTACGGCGTATTGATGATAATCTTATGCCGGAAAACCAGGTAGATCGAGAGAATCAGTGCGACAGTCGATGAGAAGAAATACCACTCCTGCTTCCCATGGAAAATTGCAAGATAAATAGATTCCGTAAACGGACCGGGAAGAACCAAGAGCAGAGCGGCAAACCCGCCAAGCAGTAGGTTCGACTTCATCGCCTTTTCGCGGAAGCCCTCCACGAGCGAATACAGCATCGCGATGCCGATGCTGAAAAATATCGACATCCAGGTAACAAAAAAGACAAAGGTGGATGAAGAAATGATTCCATTATCAAGAATAGGTCTCGGCAAGTATCCTAGCAAAACCATCGTGTAACTAAAGAGACCCGCGAAATAGATCGTCGTAATGATCCGTTTCGATTTTAAGATCTCATACCGGCGTACAAAAAGGACTACGAAATGAAGGAAGAAGAACGGAAAGATCGAATAGATGAAGACCCCGATATCTTCAAGCACCGCTTTCATCGACGGCGCGATCTGGTGGTTCAGTAAGAATCCAACCACCCCTAACAACTCCAATAAGCCTACGCAAAAAACATAGAACTGACTTAAACGGTTGGTTCGCGATCTGTAAATCACAATGACCGCGATGAGGAGATTTACTCCAAGGTACGCAGTGGATATGTTGAGGTATAGCATTATATACTTAACGGATCGCGTTTCATTCGATGTGTTTCAGTGACGCCCAAGGGTTACCAAGCGCGCATGTCTGTTCTTGCCGAATCAACGAGGAGAGTCGATGATCCGATCTCGCACAGATAAATCCGTGAATTTTCGCGAGAGAACCTGTAAAAGTTATGGATAAAAACCGAGACAATCAAGCCAATTTTTTAAGCACAATGGCCCGATTGCATTGATTTCAATTATCTAAATTAAACAACAATCGGTGTTCTAAACGCGGAATCAAGGAAACCCTTCGCTGGCAATTTCGAGGCAGAATCAATGCTCCCCTCATATCAACCATTTTGGACTTCCACTTCATTTTCCTGTGAGAGGCGTCACCAAACTACGTTGCACCATTCGGAAATTGAAGAGAATCTACATCATCCCATTCATTCATCTCTTCTCTAGACTTTGTAGGATTTCTTTCGAAGATCGGCTATTCGCTCCTCTTGCGATTTCGGAGAGGAGATTACTTTGATATTCATGCCATAAATCCTTAGATTTGAATGGTTTTGTTGCGATTTCTCGAATATTGCTTTAATATCCAAGTTGCCCTTAGCGGCTGGAAGATGTTGTCCGCTTCCCTTATGCTCCACCGAAAATATTCTGATTCCAAGCTTTGATTCAATCGATCAAGAATAATCTTGTGGTCCGCAATACC
>DATGFY010000438.1:0-8052 GCA_035308785.1 Bacteroidota bacterium
GCAACGGCAGATCTTTGTAACTGCGAATCTTATTCCGGAAGACATACGTGCTTTCCGGACAGTTCATCGGCTTCAAGCTGAAGATCGTTTCTTCATGCTCAAGCTTGAACATATTCTCCTGGTAATGCTCCCAGTGTCCCGATTGCTCCCATAGATCCTTCTTGACCATGATGGGAGTCGAAATCTCCTGGTATCCGCGTTTATCAAGTTCTGCCCGGAGAAATTTCTCGAGTTCGCGGAACACGATCATTCCCTTGGGCAACCAAAACGGAGCGCCGGGGGCGACGTCGTGAAATATGAATAGCTCTAACTCTCTGCCGACTTTCCGATGGTCGCGGCGCTTCGCTTCTTCGAGCCGGAACAGGTAATCGTCAAGCTCCTTCTTGCTCGGAAACGTAATGCCGTAGATGCGTTGAAGCATCTTGTTTTTTTCGCTTCCGCGCCAGTAGGCGCCGGCAACGCTAAGCAGCTTGATTGCCTTTATTCTTCCTGTTGAAGGAAGATGCGGGCCGTAGCAGAGATCAATGAAATTTCCCTGCGAATAAAAACTAATCGTTTCGCCTTTCAAATCCTGAAGAAGTTCAAGCTTGTACGGATCGCCCTTCTTTTCAAAATAAGAAACTGCGTCTTGCCACGCTCTTTCTTCCCGCTTGTACGGTACGTCGCGCTTGGCCAGATCGTACATCCGTTCTTCGATCTTCTGAAGATCTTCCGGCGAAAGCGAGTGGCCGCCCATATCGATATCGTAATAAAACCCCTCATCGATCGGTGGCCCAATACCGAACTTGGTGCCCGGGAAAAGCGCTTCAATCGCTTCGGCCATTAAATGAGCCGAGCTGTGCCAGTACGCATACTTGCCTCCGGCATCATCCCACTTCAGAATCTTTACCGAGGCATTTGCCGGAATGGCGCGGGATAAATCCCGCACCTCGCCATTTACTTCAATCGCAAGAGCTTCGCGTGCTAGCGAATTGCTTATGCCTTTTGCAACATCGTTCCCGGTAACGCCGCCATCGTACTCGCGAACGCTGCCATCGGGAAATGTGAGTTTAATCTTGTCCATCTGTTGTGGGCCCTATAGGACTCGAACCTATGACCTCTACCATGTCAAGGTAGCGCTCTAACCAACTGAGCTAAGAGCCCGGAAAAAGCAATGATAAATGATGATTTATGAATGATGAATCTATTCAGCATTTAGCATTCATAAATCAGCATTGCTTTTGTGCCGGGGACCGGAATCGAACCGGCACTCTCCTTGCGGAGAACAGGATTTTAAGTCCTGTGCGTCTACCAATTTCGCCACCCCGGCGAAATCAATGATGAATTCTGAATGATGGCTGATGAATCTTCCCCTGGAAATTCATCATTCCTAATTCCGCATTCAGCATTGCTGTTAGAGGCGCCGGGCGGATTCGGACCGCCGCATAAAGGTTTTGCAGACCTCTCCCTTACCACTTGGGTACGGCGCCAAAACTATTTTCGATCCCCGATAAAAACATTCGAGGACAAGTTTTTGATTGCCGATTTTCGATTGAAGATTCGACGGATGATACCGTAGCCCGAGCCATTCACAAACTAACAATCGAATATCAACAATAACAAAAAGCCCTACCACCATTTTGCCGCAAGGAAGCAGGGCGAACTTCTATCCGCCACGCACCGAAGGTCGGACCGGGCGGACAAAAACAAATATTGCGATTTTTGAGCGGGAAACGGGATTCGGACCCGCGACATCAACCTTGGCAAGGTTGCGCTCTACCAACTGAGCTATTCCCGCATTCAGAGCATTTAATATAGCAAATTATTTATTTTTTATCAAACTACGGCGTATTTTCTTGTCGGCCGTCAAAAAGAGCGATTTCTAAGCCCTTTTGTTCAATTCAAGAATCAGATCGGAATACGACGATCGTATCATATCTTCTTTCCTAATACCGAACTCTTTGACGAGGTATTCCACCCTTTTCTCCGCTTCCTCCAATGATTCTCTAACAGGCACTTCAAACTCTATGAACGAACCGAGGCGGTTGACATGATCGAGGTGAATGCGAGTCCCTTCGTGCATGTATAACAACCGTTTCTTTTCAACAGCTACCTTCACGCCTATCGCATTCGTAAGCAGGGTCTTTAGTTTTGCAGGCTCGGCCAACGGATAAATTTCGAATTTCGACTCGCGATGGTCCACGCTTTCATCGCGCTCGTAATAAATCAACTCCGCTTGTTCCCCCACGATCTCCCGCAGTTTCAATCGGCCTTTTGGAACGATAAAATAGGTATCGACCTGCTCTAATACTTTTTCAAACGCTGCGCTAATCAATTTTGCAATTTTCTCGGCGGAGGAGATACTCTCTAGGCGCGCTTTTATTTCGAGATTGCGAGGCAAAGTTTTCCGAAATAACCAATAACCAATCCGCCGCGGCGGACCAATAATCAAACAATTTCGAAAAATCGAAATGCCAAATCTGCTACACTCTGGATTTCGGATCTTTTGAGAATTGGAACTTGATTGGTTATTGGCGCTTGATTATTGGTTATTAAATCGGTGGGAAACTCGCACGATTTTTACAATCGTACTACCTTACTAGGAAAGACTACCGGGAGATATCCATAATCTTGTATTCAAGCGTTCCTGCGGGAACAGGAATCTTGATCGTCTCCCCTTTGGTTTTGCCGAGGAGGCCTTTCCCGATAGGCGAGGTAACAGAGATCTTATTCTCGTCAAAATCCGCCTCTTCGGGAGAAACGAGGATGTAGGTAACCGTCTCGTTCGAGCGAGTGTCTTTCACTTTTACACGAGAAAGGATATAGATCTTATCGTTCGGAAGTTCCTTGCTATCGATGATGCGGGTGCGCGATAGAGTTTGTTCAAGCTTCGCAATGCGCAATTCAAGATGCTGCTGTGCTTCTTTGGCTGCATCATATTCGGCATTCTCGGATAGATCGCCGTGGCTCCGCGCTTCGCCGATCTTCTGGGCCATTTCCGCGCGTCCTTTGATCTTCATCTCGCGTAACTCGGCTTCAAGCTCAATTAAGCGCTCGCGCGTTAAATAAACGATAGCGTTATTTTCTTTATTATCGGTCATGTTAAGAAAAAATCCCGTCACCGATGGGCCGACCGGCGTGCAAATTGCCGTTCGTCAGGGTTTCCGGGAGATATGTCGAGAAATAAGGATTAAGAAAAAGAAAAGCCATCACCCTGTATCCAGGTAATGGCTGTACTGCAAACTTCTTTACCTAATGTACATTACCCTAAGTAGAAAATCAAGTCCTACGGGTTTTGCTTTCCTAAAAGTATCAAATGGCCAAGTTTATCGCGCTTGGTCTTCATATACTTTTCGTTCAGCGGCTGAGAGGGCATTTCGATAGGAACGCGCTCCACAATGTCCAATCCGTATCCGTGCAAACCCACGACTTTCTTGGGGTTATTGGTCAATAACCGGATCTTTCCGACCCCTAAATCGCGCAAAATTTGGGCGCCTATTCCATAGTCCCTAAGGTCGGGCCGGAAGCCAAGTTTCTCATTGGCTTCGACGGTATCTAATCCGCCATCCTGAAGCTTATACGCTTTCAGCTTATTGCTGAGGCCGATACCCCGCCCTTCCTGTCGCATATACACCACAACGCCCTTGCCGGCTGCTTCAACCATTTCCATAGCTGCATTCAATTGGTCGTTGCAATCGCACCGGAGGGAACCGAACACATCACCTGTTAGACATTCGGAGTGGACGCGCACAAGGACGGGTTCATTGGGTGATATATCGCCCTTCACCAGCGCAACATGTTCCTTACTATCAGTATCGCTTTTGTAGAGATGGATGTTAAAAGTTCCATACCGCGTCGGCAAATGAGTCGAGACCACACGGTGCACAAGCGTTTCGCGCTGCATCCGATACTCAATCAAGCTGCGCACCGAAATGAACCGCAAATTGTGCTGCTTGCTGATTTCGATCAGTTCGGGTACTCGCGCCATCGAACCGTCTTCATTCATGATCTCGCACAACACTCCGGCTGGATACATTCCTGCCAAACGGCATAAATCGACTACGGCTTCAGTATGTCCAGCGCGCCGAAGGACTCCCCCTTCTAACGCTCGAAGCGGGAAAACGTGGCCCGGCCGTGCAAGGTCGCTCGGCTTTGTTTTCGGATCGATCAGAGAATGGACAGTGGCGGCGCGATCGAATGCCGATACGCCTGAACTCGTACCATGGATGTAATCGACAGAAACGGTAAAGGACGTATCGTGAAGAGAAGTATTGCTCTCCACCATCATATCAAGCATCAATTCCTTGGTACGTTCGGGCGTCAGAGCAGCACAGATGATTCCCCTGCCGTTCTTCGCCATAAAATTAATAACAGCCGGATCGCACTTCTCTGCTGCAACGACAAAATCGCCTTCGTTCTCGCGGTCTTCATCGTCAACGATGATGATGACCTTGCCCTGCTTCAGATCTTCAATCGCATCTTCGATGCGGCTAAAGATCGGCCCTGTTTGCGGGGGCTTTGACTTATGCTGCATTACTTCTTTTCTTCCTTCAGAATTGTCTCACCCTCGCGGATTATCGTCGCGATGGCGGATTTTTCAAACTTCAATTTCACGTTGTCGGTTGCCTGAACCAGAAGCGTTTTTTCCTCAACGCCGAGTATGGTGCCGTGCATGCCGCCGATCGTGATGATCTTATCGCCCTTCTGAATGCTTCCCAATAACGATTGCCGCTCTTTCGCCTTCTTCTGCTGTGGGCGGACAATCATGAAATAAAAAATCAGAAAAATTGCGGCAAAGATAATAATCGTGCCGAACGGATTGCTCGAACCGCCTTGCGGCTGCATTGCTATCAAGTGGTAAAGACTCAATTAGTTCTCCGAATAAAGGTTGAGAATCAATGAAAAAGGGGAATTATGGGCGAAAGACGCATTGCTTCCGTAGTAAATTAACACTTCGAGGGGAGAAAGCCAAATATCGGGAATCCTCACGAATCAGAGGTCGCCAAGTCGGCCAATTGCTCCTTTTTCCAGCTCACAAATGTTGACCCACTTATCGCCACCCTCGCTCCTCTCACTAACCACTGATAATAGTGAAGATTATGAACAGTAGCGAGCTGCAATCCAAGAATCTCTTTCGATTGAAAGAGGTGTCGAAGATATGCCCGCGAGTGGTGCCGGCAGGTATAACATCCGCATGCTTCATCGAGCGGATTCAAATCATCCTTATGGCGCGCATTCAAGATGTTGACCGTACCGAACCTGGTAAAGAACATTCCATTGCGTGCGTTTCGCGTTGGCAGTACGCAATCGAACATATCCACCCCGCGTTCAATCGCCTCTAGAATATTCTCCGGTGTGCCCACGCCCATCAAATAACGGGGGGCATCCTTCGGCAAGATGTCAGTGCAGATCGAAACCATTTCATACATTTTCTCCGCCGGCTCGCCTACGGCAAGTCCGCCGATAGCATACCCCTCGAATCCGATCTCGCAGAGCGCCCCGGCGGATCGTTTGCGTATATCGGGGAATACGCTTCCCTGAACAATTCCAAATAACGCCTGAGAATGTCCGTAGTGTCCGGTTGTGGAACTGAATTGCATGCGGCAGCGCTTTGCCCAATCCAACGTCAATTGATTGGAGCGTTCAGCGTAATCCGCATCGCATGGAAACGGCGGACATTCATCGAGGACCATCATAATATCCGATCCGATGAATCGTTCGATATCGACCACGTTTTCGGGAGTAAAAAAATGAGATGAACCATCGAGATGGGACTGAAACTTTACTCCCTTAGGGGTAAGCTTCCGGAGATCGGTCAAGCTGAAGATTTGGTATCCCCCGCTATCGGTAAGGATCGGCCCATCCCAATCCATGAATTTATGCAAACCACCCGCGTTGTGAAGCGTATCCGTTCCAGGACGAAGGTAAAGATGGTAGGCATTGCCAAGGATGATTTGTGCGCCAATCTCTTTTAATTCCGAAGAACGGAGAGTCTTGACTGTCCCGAGCGTTCCCACGGGCATGAACGCGGGAGTTTGAAACGTTCCGTGATCGGTTGTGACGGCCCCGGCGCGGGCGTTGCCATCGGTTGTGGAAAGAGAAAATTGCATGGAAAAGCGATTGAACGGCTGCGCTTAGCCGTTCCCCGATATCCGCCGATTCCTCATATACATCATAATGAAGATTAGGGCAACGCAACCGCCTGCGAAATCTGCCATGAGGTCATGCGAATCCATTGTCCGACCGGGGACAAAACTTTGGTGAAACTCATCCGACGCACCGTAGAGTGTAACGATGAGAAGTGTCCAAAAGTACCGCCTCCATGCCGGACGGGGAAAAATGGATTTGGGCTCGAGCGCGAGGAAGACTGTGCAGCCGAAAATCCCATAAAAGATCATGTGGATAACCTTATCGTACTGAAGGATAAGGAGTTTTGGGAATGCAGCGCCGGGAATCGACGAGGCACCAAAAATAAACAGCGCCCAGAGTATCACCGGCAGTTTGAAACGAACGAAATGATTTTGAGTGTCGGTCAATGTTTTATCTTATTTAATTTTTTCAAAAGCGTTTGGCAGATACGTCAATAGATCGGTAGCAAGCAGGCTTTTTTCGCCAAGGGCGTCCCTGCCGAGATCGCCCGAGAGGCCATGCAAGTAAACGCCGCAATAGGCAGCGGAGACCCCTTCTAGCCCTTGAGCCCACAATCCGCCTATGATACCGGAGAGAATGTCTCCCATCCCCGCGGATGCCATGCCGGGGTTCCCGGTTGAGTTTACATAGGCCACGCCGTGAGGAGTTGCAGTCACTGTTGGAACGCCTTTCAGGACTAATGTAACATTAAGCTTACGCGCTGTTTCACGGGCTATTTCGATGCGATTCCCTTCAATAGATCTGGCGTTTACTCTAATCAACCGCGAAAGCTCGCCGGTGTGCGGAGTCAATATAACATTTTCATTCTTGTTTTTTTTCAGCAGCGAGGGTTCTTCCGCCAATGCGTTTAATCCGTCTGCGTCGATAAGAAATCGCTTTGCGTATTTCTTGAACACATTCCGTATTAACATACCGGTTTCTTTATTGCGGGATAGTCCGGGGCCCATAATAATAACATCCGCCCAATCAAGATGCCGCTCAAGTTCATCAGACGCCGCGATGCTGCCCTCAGAGGTCTCCGCAAGCGGTACAACCATCGCCTCGGTGAGCTTTCGTGCCAGGATCGGATAAACCGATTTCGGTGTCCCGAGTGTGACCATAGCCCCACCCGATCTGAGAACTGCCTGCGTCGTCATCGCAGCAGCGCCGGTGTATCCGCGGGAACCGGCGAAGACAAATACTTTCAGAAAAGAATATTTATGGACGTTTCTTGCACGCCCGGGAATCGCTTCACGGATATCTTCTGCCTTTATCTCAAAAGTATGAAGGCCAAGCGACGTCGGAACCATTTGAGGTGCGCCAATACTTGTTACCACAAGGCTGCCGAGATATCTATCGGCTGCAGGAGAGACAAACCCAATTTTCTTGAACCCCATCGTCACCGTCAAATTAGATTTGACTGCGACGGGCATCGGACTGCCGGTATCGGCGTTCATTCCGCTCGGTATATCGACGCTCACCCTATTCGCGGATGAAGTGTTAATCCAATCGATGACCTTTTTGTAAACTCCGGTTATCTTACCGTTAAATCCGGTTCCCAGAATCGCATCGACAATGATATCGAGAGGCGAAATTCGATTGAGAACTTGCGTCGACTTCAACGACAGAATTTGCAATCCGGTTTCTCCGTCCGACATTATTTTTTCTATGATCGCAAAATTCGTTCTCGCATCGCCTTTCAACTCGCTTGACCTGCCAAGCAGGCAAACTGTTACAACCGATCCAAGATTGTTCAAATGGCGGGCGATGACAAACCCGTCCCCCCCATTATTTCCTTTGCCGCAAACGACGAGAATTCTTTTTCCGGCGAGCGATCCGAATTGCGATTGCATCGCATCAACGACTCCCCGTCCGGCGTTTTCCATCAGGACTAAACCGGAAATCTTCAGCCGTTTAATCGCATAAGCATCGAACAACTGCATT
>DATGFY010000439.1:0-3442 GCA_035308785.1 Bacteroidota bacterium
AAGGTCGGCTACGAGAAGCTCCTCGATGCGTTTTGGAGCTTGCACAACCCCACGACCAGAAATCGTCAGGGACCCGATATCGGCACGCAATACCGTTCGGCAATCTATTACCACTCGCCGGAGCAGAAGGAAGCTGCGCTCGTATCGAAAGAACGTCTGGAAAAATCAGGAAAGTACCGGACTCCGGTCGTAACCGAAATCGCCGCAGCGCAGGAATTTTACCGCGCCGAAGAATACCACCAGCAATACTTAGAAAAACGCGGCCTCGCGAGTTGTCACCTGCCAGGGTAAGGAATCTGCCTCCTATACGTGCGTTGAGCTGATCGACACTAACTCACCCCCAGCCCCTCTCTTGCGAAGAGAGGGGGGAAAACAGAAAAGAAAGAAAAGAAAGTCCCTCTCTTCGTAAGAGAGGGATTTAGGGTGAGTTACTTTCGGAATTGCTCGATCTGCGCTGATACGGAGTATTCCCCCGGTTGCTGCGTTTTTAGGGAATCTACCTCCGAGGTGTCTTTCCCGAATGCTTCTATCGGGAATCCAGGGTCTTTGCATTCTACGGAGACAAGACGTTGTCCTCTCGAAGGACCTCTCTTGCAGGAATGACAGGTGAGTTTTTTCGCTCCCCTCTCGGAGCCTGTCCCCGAATGCACTTGTCGGGGATAAGAGAGGGGCCGGGGGTGAGTTACTTTCGGAATAGCTCGATCTGCGCTGATACGGAGTATGCCCCCGGTTGCTGCGTTTTTAGGGAATACCACCAGCAATACTTAGAAAAACGCGGACTGGCAAACTGCCACCTGCCGGGGAACTGAACCTCGCCCTATCAGGAGGCTAAACTAATTCTATTAAATTCCTTGCTCCCCCTCTCTCCGCTATGGAGAGAGGGGGCTGGGGGGTGAGTGGCTTTCTTCACCCCTTCTTCAACAACCGAATATCACCCTTCTCCGTCTCAACATGCAACGATGGCCCGCCTCCATTAATGGTGGTATGATACATTGAACTCTCCCGGTGCCTGCGCTGAAATCCCGTTTCAAATTCCGAACTAAAATCGGCCCTTCTTCCAAGATCGGCATCGAGATCGAACGATGCATCGGAGGGCATGTGCACCCGGAGGTGGCCTTTCTCCGTCTTGAACCGGTTCTCGCCGCTGAACTTTGCGTATTCGATCGTAACATCGCCTTTGTACGTCTCTAAATCGATAGCGCCCGCGATGTTGGTAAAATCCACCTCTCCTTTGTACGTATTGAACTCAATCGATCCTTTCACATCCGCGATGCGCGATTTTGATTTATAATCTTTGATATCCAACCGCGCGGTCGCGGGCATGGTGATCGTGTAATGGACAGAGGGAAGATTTCCGGAATCGTCGCCGAACAGTCCGAAGAACGACGAGTGGTTCTTGATCTCGTCGTAATCGGTTTTAATTCGAACCTCGGTTCCTGAACCCTCAATCCGGACGTCGGTCTCTTTCACCGCGTCATCGCTCCGATGACCCCACATATCCGGATCGGCCTCGATCCGCGCGGTGATTTCTACTTGCGGCTTATCCCAAGTCGCAATGGTAATACTTCCCTTGTAGGTATCGATGGCCAATTCTCCGTCTTTGTTGAGATCGACTGTTTTCTTGATCTCGCGGCTCGCCTGTGAGAGTGCAAACGATGCGAAGAGCAGTGAGATAATGCCAAATAATAGAATGCGTTTCATAGATTCTCCAGTGTTCAGTTGAAATTCGAGGCCAGTGAGAGATGCTAGGGACAAATAAACTCTTTCCTCTTCTTACCCTACGTAGATTAGACTCATTAAGTTACGTTAAAGTTGCGCTGAAATTGCCCAAAACATGCGTATATTGGAAGAATTACGCCGAATCGGGAGTTCTGCAAGAAATCCCAAACCGGATTGTCTAAATGGTATAGGCAATGACCGGGCCGATTCGCCAAATGCACCAAACAGAAACATATACGATTCCAGTGTCGGAACCCTCAAATTCTCTAGAACAAACTCCGGATCGATTTGAAGCGATCTACCGCGCGTGCGGCCCGAAGGTGCTTTCCTTGGCCTTTCGGTTCACCCGCGATGAGGAATCCGCGCGCGAATTGACGCAGGAAGTCTTTATCAAGATTTACCGGAACCTCGATTCATTCCGCGAGCAGTCCGCCGTGTCAACCTGGGTATATCGGATCGCCATGAACCATATTCTCAATCATTTAAAATCCGAACGCCGGCGGCGATGGAAGGAAATGTTGAACCAGAATATTGCCGATGTTTTTTCCGGCGATGAAACCGAGCCCAGGAACGAAGCGGTATCGACCGATGAGACGCCCGATGTTGTGATGGAAAGAGGCGAGCGCGAACGAATTGTTGCAATGAACCTCGATGCGCTGCCGGTAAAGTACCGCGTGCCATTGGTGATGTTCCACTCCGAAGGATTGAGCTATCAGGAAATTGCCGATGCGCTGCAATTGAGTCTCAGCGCCGTTGAAGCGCGCATTCACCGAGCAAAGAAAATGCTGATCAAACGGCTCGAACCGTGGGTCGGCCATGTATAGGAGATCACGATCATGAAACACGTAACGAAATATTTCTTGGAATATCACGAGCGAACGCTTCCGACCGAACGGTCGGAGCTCATTCGCAGCCATCTCGAACACTGTTCGGCGTGCCGCGATTATTTTCATGACATGAGGGATTTCATGGAGATTCTCGGCACGCCCGATACAGTCTCCCTTTCGCCGGATCCGTTCTTGCCGACCCGTGCGCGGGCGTTTGCCGCCGAAAATGGAGCACGCCCTCGCAGCTTGTTTTCCGGCGCGGCGCAATGGTCGATGGCGGGCGTTCTTTCACTCGTCGCCGTTGCCATCGGCATATCCATCGGGACTAAACTTTCCGATGCCGCGCGGCCGGTCGAGAAGGTTCAGCAAGTAAGCGATAAAGAAATCCTTTCGGAATACTCTACGGCCATCGCGCAAAATAATTCGCTCGATTCGTGGGAGAACACGCTCTCCACGGACGGGAAGGAGAACAAATGAACGTCAAATTATTAATTGGCATCCTGATCTTTTTGGTCATTGTCAATCTTGCGACCACAGGGACTTATTTGTTTCTGACATTGAGGCACCATGCCGAACCCGCGCCGGTACTCGGCGGCGGGCCGCCTCCGCCGATTCCTATGGATCTCTCCTCCGATCAACAGGAAAAGCTCCATCAATTGATGCGCAGTTTCCACGACGATACGCGGGCGATGCACGACAGCATCAAAACCGTCGAAGACTCGACGATGAGCATGCTCCAGCATAACCCTGTTGACCGTCAAGCGATCGAAGCGCTTATGGCAACGGCCGCATCGCTCCACCTTAGGATTAGCGAGCGGGCAGTACAGAGCTTGATGGATGCAAAGGCCTTTTTAACTCCGGAGCAGCAAAAACATTTCTATAACATGATCATGCGC
>DATGFY010000440.1:0-1619 GCA_035308785.1 Bacteroidota bacterium
AACCGGAGCGAGCTGGTTCACTATACAATCGAAACTGTTTCAAAAACGCTCTTCGAAGGGATCACGATTGTTCTGATCGTGCTGATCTTTTTTATCGGAAGCTTCCGTTCGGCGCTTGTTGTGGCGACGACCATACCGGTATCGATGCTGTTCGCATTCACCATGATGAAACTCACCGGAATCCCTGCGAATCTGTTATCGCTTGGCGCGATCGATTTTGGCATTATCGTCGATGGCGCAGTCGTTATGGTAGAGAACATCCTACGGCGCTACCGCGACGCAACACCGGAGGAAAAAAGTCAGGGGATCATCCGTTTTACGTTCACCGCTGCGCAGGAAGTGGGCCGGGAAATCTTTTTTGCGATTACCATTATCATTCTTGCCTATCTCCCGATCTTTTCATTTCAACGCGTCGAAGGAAAACTGTTCTCGCCGATGGCATATACACTCGGATTCGCTATCACCGGCTCGATGATCCTCGCCCTAACCGTTATTCCCGTCTTGATGACAATCATCTATCGGAAATATTTTCTAAGCGCGAATCCGGGAAAATTGGAATGGCACAATCCGGTCTATCATTGGATCGAGTGGAAATACTCCAAGATCATCGAACCGCTCTCTCGGAGGCCCGGCGTCACGGTCGCCGCCGCCTTTGTTATTGTCATTGGCGTGACCGCCTTCTGCGGCAAGGGCATCGGTGTGGAATTTCTTCCCGAACTCGACGAGGGCTCGCTGAATATTCGATGTTTTTTCCCCGTCGGTATCTCTCTAGATGATGCGAAGCAATACTGCCCCGTCATTCGCGACGTCATCAGCAAACATAATGAGGTGAACGTCGTTCTTACCCAGCTTGGGCGAAACGACGATGGAACAGATCCCTATGGACCGAATCGCTTGGAAATCCTTGTGGGACTAAAGCCCTATTCACAATGGAAAGGGAACACCTCTAAAGATGTTCTGCTTAACCGTATTCGCGGTGAGCTTGAAGAAGCAGTTCCCGGCGCTTCGTTTTCGTTCTCCCAGCCCATTCTGGATAATGTGACCGAAGCCGTCACCGGCAGCGTTGCCGACCTCGCCGTCCTCATCAATGGAAATGATTTGAACGTAATGAGAGAAAAAGCGGATTCGATTCTTGCGGTGATTAAGACAATACGCGGCGCAAGCGAGTATGGGATCGAACAAGAAGGAGATCAAGCGCAATTAACCGTGACAGTCGATCGGACTGCAGCAGCGCGTTTTGGCGTCAATGCAAGTGATATTCAAAAAATGATCGAAGCGGCAATCGGCGGCAAGCCAATCGGCAAATTGTACGATGGCACAAAACGGTTCGATATCGTCGTGCGGTATTCACCCGAGTTCCGCTCATCGGTCGAGGCGGTCAGGAATCTGCTCGTCCCTTCGCCCTCCGGCGCCCGCATCCCGATGTCCCAACTCGCTCATGTCCAATTGATTGACGGTCCCACGATCATTCAGCGCGAGGACGGGTCGAGGCAGATTTCGGTTCGGACAAACATCCGCGGCAGAGATCAAGGGAGCTTCGTGGCGGAAGCACAGGAGAAAGTAGCCAAAGCGGTTTCCTTTCCGAAGGGATATACAATTAGCTGGGGGGGGCAATTTGA
>DATGFY010000441.1:0-3075 GCA_035308785.1 Bacteroidota bacterium
TAAGCTTCTTCTCTGTCATAGTATCATACCCTTCTTGTGCTCATTCTGTTGATGTTCGGCCCCGGTCAGTTGAAAGAAATGCTCACGGACGTTGGCCGCGATTTCATCGTCGGTCATTTTGTCGGCTGTTTCAATGCAGTCGCTGCGCAACCCTGAGGTAACGAACTTAAGCCGTTTTTCGAATTCACCCTTCGCTTCGCCCGGGCCGAGTATAAGAATCGACTTCGCCCCGTGGAGAAAGGTGATAATCCTTGAATAAAACTCTTCCAGATGGTTTGAAAAACGGTGTTCCTGCTTGTCTTCAGCGGGGCCGCCGGAATAACGAACGTGCTTTTCAACGCCGGAAGAAATAGAACGTATTTCTTCCTTATCCCCGTTGATCTGCACGATGACTGCTTTTCTGTGATCTATCCAAACTCCAACACCGTTTTCCATGTCTATTCCTTTAAATACTGTGCGATGATTAACGAATTCAGATGTTTTATTCAAATTCCCGGTTCTCGTACTAACAGTTGCCATATTGTGCTATTCCTATTCCCGTAGTCGGGGTGACCTGAGCATCTCGTGAATCCTTTTCTCGGATGTTCCCGGCTGCGGACTGCCGACCCCCACCGCCTATCGCGACAGGGGGCAGATATTCATATCATAGATCAGGAGTTGCCAAATTCATCGAACAACTCACTCCGGAACGATATCGATAATTACGGTTCGGTTGTAAATCCGTTCTTCCGGAAATGCGTTATCGAACGGCGCGTACTTGATATCGGGGCCATACCCGAATGTTTCAAAAGTAATTCCGCGGGTGCCGCGCGCTGCAATTGCGCGTTCAAGGATGCCCCTCGCGTCTTGCACACGTTCGCGGGATAGGTTGTTGTTATATTCTTCCTCGCCAATGATATCCGTATACCCATGGATAATCACGATTCCGCTGTCCGGAATAAGCGGTGCGACGACGTCGGTCAGAAATTTTTCGTAGCTGGCGATGGTTTTCGATTTGTCAAAATTAAACAGGATGCTGTATCGAACTGCTTCCTTTAACGGTTCGGTTCTGCGGACAAGGTGGACCGAACTTTCTCTTCTCACGGATTTCCCGTCTTTCGTCTCTCCCAGCATGACGATCTTGTAATCGCCTTCATTTCGATCGCCAAGGATGATGTTGCCGGAAATGTCTTCCTGGTCACGCGTGAACGGACCGTACGATTGAACCTTCCCATGATCATCGGTGATCTCTAACGACCACGAGGAGAATGCTTCCTGCGCGCCATCGACCATGAAAAGAACATGGCTATCCAGCGGATCTTCTACCTCGGCGACGATTTGCACCGGCTTCAACATAGAATGCGAGGGGCCGCCGACCTGTATCATCATTTCCGGCGATTCGCTTTCAATATCGACTCGGCTATCTCCGGCCCGGAGGAGAGCAAGTTCTCTCGTTGCGCCGGGTTCTTCCGATGGGATTCGCGGTTTGTCTCGTCCTTCGGTTGTTATCCGTGAACTATCAATTCCAAATACTTCTACTAAATACCGTTTGATTGCTTCGGCTCTTGCCTTGCCGTCTTGAGGTCCTTTTGCCGATGCGCCGCTGAGGAAAATGGTGGCGGAGGGACTGTTCCTCATTCTATCGCCGACGATATTCAGGATATTATAATAGACAGTCATCTGCCGGCCCGAACGCCCGACGGTGCTTATCGGCCGAACCTCCTGCAGCTGTCCTTCCTTGAAACTCCCGGCCTCGACTTTCGTTAGCTTCACATATCGATTCGGAATCTCTGTCGATCCTTCTTCGAAAAAAACATAATTGCTGAGCGGAAATGTTTCCCGGACTCTGCGTTTCACCGGGACTGCCTTTGGCGCCCGGACTGAAAACTGGACTTCACGATTGTTCGCTTCGTGAACTGCGACGGGCTCAACCCCGGATATAACGTCCCCGCTTCCGAACTTGAGCGCTGCGCCTATGCGCAAGGTTGCCACGCTCCAACTTTCCACCGAACGGGGCGATTCCGGAAGGTGGAACGAGAGAAACGGTGAAAGTTCCACTTGGTGGGCCTGATTGGGAGCGGTAAGCGCAAAATCGTACCCCACGCCAATCTGTCCGGTGAAGACTGTCCCTTTCATATCGCTAAACTCTGCTTTTGTGGATGAAGCGCCTACCTCAGAGAACACAAATGTTTTCTGCGAGCTCGTGGCTGAAGAGGGAATGTTGACTCCCCAATTGAAACTCAGTTGCGGACCGCCAAAAATGTAAAAGCCATCCGAGAACGGTGCGAACCGCAAGCTCGGTTCGATCGAAAAATAACTGACCGAGGTTGATAAGCTCGACGATTGACCGCAAGGACAATTGACATCATTGAACGATCCGCGCCGGTCATCGTATCCCAACTGCAGTATTCCACCCCAGGTAGAATCGGGGCGATACTCTGCCAGAGCGCCGATGTACAAGCCAAGTCCGCCGCCGTCGTGAAAAGCAGACGGCGTTGTGAGCGTGGTATTCAATACTTGAGTTGTTCCCCGGTAAAAGTTCATGTTTCCACCAATCGCTCCGCCAAACCACCACGTTGGCTGCGCTCTCATGGCCTCTTGCGCGGGAAGCGCCGCATGCGTACACAGCAGAATGATAGCTGTGAGAATGAGCCGTCCGGGCCATGGACGCTTGGATCCATCGCGTTGGATAGCATTTTGTTTTCGATACATGCGCATCTCCTTCTTGAGAGTAGTTGTGCTTTTCATTTCGAATTTATGTTCAGATGTTGAGTTAATTTCAGTTTTCATAATTTCTCCGATGTACGCAGATCGCGAAATTGATCCTTCTGCATAACGTGGGTCACGGTAATGATGGAAGTTGATTCGTTATTCATATACGGCCTTACGGTAACGGTACGTCGATGATGGTATTTACCATCGTTACCGATGCGTTCAGACCTAGCGCTCTACCTTCAAGGCGCGATATCTGTGCAACGCCCGGGCTGGAGATGGTTACTCCCGAATACGCGATGATCGTTCCCACCATGTTACCGCCTCCGGCATAGTTAATAGTTGCCGCACCGCTACCTCCGGTACCGGCGACCCAGAAGACAT
>DATGFY010000442.1:0-2404 GCA_035308785.1 Bacteroidota bacterium
GACGCGAAGATATGGTTCGGGGGTAATACTGAAGGTGTAGGGAGCCGAGAGGGGATTCCCGTTGACATCCACGAAAGTCGAATCAATGGTAAACGAATACTTCTTACCAACCTTGTAATTCACTCTGTTGTAATATCCCTCCGGATAGAGTTGGCCGAGATAAAAGGCGTAAATTCCATTTCCGTACGTCCCATACGTGTATGCCACAGGATGGTCAAAGCCGGTACACTCGGAACAAATCTGGATCTGACCGGTGTACGGTGCCATAAGCTTATTGAACTGAACGAAAAAATATGGCATATCGCTGCTGATCTCCCCGGTTGCGTGGAACTCTTTAAATGGTCCGACAGCACCGTTCGGAGGAATGGTTGATAGCACCATTGGCTTTATCGATGGATTTAGGAGATTGCCATTTGCATCCACTGGTCCGTTGTATTCGGTACAACTGTTGAGAAATAAAAGTGATGCAACAAGGACTACAATTGATAGCGCAAACGGTGACTGAAATAATTTGCTGAATTGGTTTGAAGCCATGATATGAAATCCTCCTATTGTTTCCCCAATATACAAATTGGCTGTACAAATGCAAATGGAATACTACGCAGATTCCTTCAATGCGACTATCATTTCAGAAGCAATAGTATTATATTAGAAATCAATTCTAAATCCCGATTACTCAATTAGAATTTCTTACCGCAATTATTCATTTTCACCATGGAAAAGGTCGATTTTAAGAAGAAATTGAAACACCTCTACACCGCATCGGCAAAGAAAGTCGATGTCGTCACCGTCCCCAAAATGAATTACCTCATGGTCGATGGTAAAGGAGACCCGAACGAGGGCTTTCCGGCCGCCGCTGGTTCGCTGTTTGGCATTGCCTTCTGCCTGAAGTTCATGTTCAAGAAAATGAAAAAACCAAAGGGCTATTACGAATACACCATGCCTCCGCTCGAATCGTTGTGGTGGTCGGCAAGCGGGAAATTTGACATCAAGAAGATAAGCGATTGGCGGTGGACCGTACTGCTGATGCAACCCGATTATATCGACGTCAAATTGAAAGACATGGCGATCGAGCAATTGATGAAGAAACGCGAAGAAGCCCCGTTGCGCGCCGTGCGGCTGGAATCGTTCGATGAAGGTCTTTGCGCTCAGTCGCTGCATATCGGTTCGTATATGAATGAAGCGCCGACGATTGAAAAAATTCTCTCGGCAATCAAGGATTCGAATCATACTCCTCATGGCAAGCACCACGAGATTTACCTGAACGACCCACACCGCATTCCCGAGGCGAAACTTAAGACAATTCTGCGTTATCCGATTAAGAAGAAATGAATACTCTCTCCCGAATCCGCATTTTGCTGGCTTGCTTAATCTGCTTCTCGGTTCTTATCCCCTGGAGCAGGTTCCTTAGAGCGGGCGAACCGCCTTCTTCGTCTCCCTGCGATTCCACGGTCTTTTGCCCCGGCGAAGATTTGGTGTACGAGGTCAGTTGGGCGCGCATAAAACTCGGCAGAATTCACATCCATACAACTCCGGGACCGGATGGCAACGCAACGCATTTTGGATCCGTAGCGCACGTAGATTCATATCCCGACCTTCCGCTTGTCGATCTCCACGTCATCCAGCATTCATCGATGGATGCGTTCGGATATTCGCTCGCCACGAGTTCAAAGGAAAAGAGAGACAAGGAGTGGATAGCCGAAACGTTGCATAACGAATCGGGGAATAAACGGTTGATTGTCGAACGCCGTAATCAGGTCGATCTCAAGACGCCGCCCTACGGCGCTCCGGTCTTCGATACGCTCACAATCACCGAGACGCCGTTTTACGATGGCCTTTCGTTGTTGTACTTCGGCCGCATCCATTCACGCAATTATGACAGCGTGAATGTACCGACCTACGTCTATGGCAAAGTTGGCCGCACAATCTTAAAAAGGCCTGAGCGGACGTATGAAGTTTCGATCGATGCGATTGATCATCCCATCCGCACGGTAGAGATTGAAGGGAAAGCGCTCTTCAAGGGCATTTTTGGGATGACCGGAGTTTTCCGCGGTTGGTTCAGCGATGATGCCGCGGCGGTGCCTATCCGCGCAGAGATGGAAGTCATCCTCGGCCACGTAACGCTCGAACTCATCTCCTGGCAGCGCGAAGGGTGGACTCCTCCCGGAAAATAAACGGATAGGGTGTCATTCCCGACTTGTCCGCCGAAGGAGGAATGTTTCTATCGGCTTGCCCGCCGGTTAGGAGGGGAATCCAGGGTCTTCTCTTTTAATGTCATCTGCTCTCCCTCACCACTCGCCCTCCTCCGAAGAATCCTTCCTACGTAACAACCTGCCAGCGATGGCAAAATCGCAATGGCCGATCCGAGCCCTTCCGTGAGAAATTGCTCCGGCCCGCCCGTTAC
>DATGFY010000443.1:0-13685 GCA_035308785.1 Bacteroidota bacterium
CATCGATTCCTGAAGCTTCTTCAGCGCTTCTTGAAGAGCGGGATCTTTCAACTCGTCCATCAGCTTCTGCATCTCCATATATTTCTCCATCGTTTCGTTGGAGAGCAGCTTGTTGTCTTGCATCTTCTGCATCATCTGATCGAGTTGTTTGGAAGACTCGTCCAGTTTATTCTTGAGCGCCTGATAGCGTTGGACCATTTCTTCGGCGCGTTTTTGGTCGCGCCAATCGGCTTTGTCCTGATTTTTCTGAAGGTCGCGGTGGAGACTCTCGACGTCCTTCTTCAACTCGTCCGCTTCCTTTGCTACGCTTTGCATGTTATCGACCGACGCCTGGTGCGTCTGATCGACGTCGGAGAAAACTTCCTCGAGCGAAGGCAGACGAAGGAGATATTCCGCGCTCTTGCCCGACTTCGGACCGCTGAAACTGTCGTTGTCATAGACTTCGACGTAATACGCAACGGCATCCTCGGGCACGAGTGACAACGACGAAAGGTCCCAATGATAGGCGAAATCGGCAGAGTTCTGTCCTTCCGACGGCAGAGGGAGATCGAGATACGAATACGTTTCTGCCGGCTTTTCATAGCGCGACGATGCAAGACGGTATGCGAGGCGGACTTTCGAGAATCCGAAATCGTCTTTGATGCGCACGAAGAGATCCAGCGACATTTGTTCAGTCAGATCGGTATTCTTGCCGGGGGAGACGATCTCTGCCGTAGGATATTCATCGGGGATGACGCTTATGGTATATTCGACCGGATCGGTCGTTGATAATCCTTTTGCATCGCGCAATACAAGATGGTAAGTAGTGTTCTCTTTCACCGTAAATCCGCCTTGCACTTGCATGTTGGTGCACGCAAGCGGCAACCGGCCGCCGTTCTTAAAGACGATCTCGCCGGAGGAAATCGGTTTGCTCGCGCTGACGACGATCGCGGCTTTCGAACCCGGGTATGCGGACACATCGCCGATGTTTTCATCGAGCGCCTTCGCAGGAATGCGCGTGTATTTCGGAGATGTGAGCGTAAGCCGGAGCGAGCGAATCAGCGGCCGATCAAGCACATTGATCGAAAATTTCTTGCTGCTGACATCTTCCGCAGACGCGAAATATTCTACGGAGTTTCTCAGGTTCGAGAGATCTGTATGGAAATTGCCGTCGTTCCCTCGTGTAAGGTCTTGCGAATCGAAATCCATCTGTCCGCTCTGCCGAGTGCGGAGAGAAATGGTATTGACCGGCTTGCCCTCAGTGCGAATCGTGACGGGCACGCTCTGCCCGCGCACGATTTCGACATTGCCCGGCTCGACAATGAATTCGATCGGCAGCGGCGATGCGTACGACGTTCCAAAATTGAGGATGTGGAAAAACGATGTGGTAAGCCCAAGGGGAGAAATCAGAAACAGCAAAACAAGAACGCATCCTGCGTACGAGACAAATTTTCCCATCCGTTTGATGCGGGCGTTGCCGACTGCCTCGGTAAAATTCAATCCGGCAATGGCAGTGTACAGATCGGAGAACGATGCATCGATCAGATCGAGAGAATAGGCGCCTTTGAGCGCGTCGCGGTTGCCGTACATTTGCATCGCATCGAGCAGGCGGTCGCGGATATTCGGGAAGTGCTTGCCGACTTTTGCTGCAATTGCATTATCGGTTTCGCTTCGGAGAAGGTTGACGATTCGCAGCAACGCCGGACCGGCCAGCGCTGTAAACGCACCTGCTGTCCCGATTGCAACTGCGAGGAAGAGGAGCTCCCTCCCTGTCGTACCGAACCCGGCCAGCCGCTCTATAATAGACGCGGCAAAGATGAGGCCGAATGCTGCCAGCAGCGAAATCAACGCGCCATACACCAGCGCGAGGAAATTTTCTTTCCGTCGCACCGCATCCAGGCGGTGAAGGATTTCTTTATATAGTGTCGAATCTACAGTCATCAATTCTCTATCGTACTCGTTCTCAAGCCGAATGAGTGAGATTGCTTCGCTTGCGCTCACAATGACAAATTATTTAGGTTCAATCGGCAATTGGCAATCGCAAATCGGTAATCGTTCTTAGTGAGACAACGCCCATACCAACAGATTGGTTCCGAAGCGCAGCGCTTCGAGCCGTTTATCCGGCGGATCGCCGTGAACATCGGGCGGATCCCACCCGTCGCTCGGGTTGGATTCATACGTATAATAGACAACCAACCGACCGTTATGGAATAGCCCGAAACCCTGCGGCGGTTTGCCATCGTGCTCGTGGGTCTTCGGAACGCCTTTGGGAAAATCGTACCAGCAATGATAAAGTCCGTAGGAGAATGGAAGCTCGCGCAGTTCCTGATCGGGGAACACTTTTTTGATCTCACGGCGGAATGCTTTATCCATTCCGTAGTCGTCATCGGCATAGAGGAAGCCGCCGTTTTCCAGATAGGTGCGCAACCGTTGGACTTCAACATCGCTAAAGACGATGTTGCCGTGACACGTCAAGAAGATGAACGGATAGGAGAAGAACTTATCGCTCATGATATCGACAAACTCGTACGTCGGATCGACGTCGATATTCGTGTTATCGCGGACAAATTGCAATAGGGTTGGCTCTTCCTGCGGATCGTTATACCAATCGCCGCCGCCTTTGAATTTCAACCGCGCAATCTTGAACGAACTGGCATACGTCGGCGAGATGTTCACCTGAGGCGATAATTCGGCAGGAATCAGCAAAAGAAGCGCTGCAACTGCAATAAAAATCCATCTCATACTATTGAAAGGTACAGAACGGGGGGTGAAGAAGCAAGGAGAGCGGTGGTGAGTGCGATTACCTCGTCAATGTATATCTCACAAGTTCCGTCTGTGTGATTATATCTACTCCGAAGAATCTGTATTCAACCAATCCTACTCCCGGGCAGAATGTCATTTCTGGCTCCGCGACACGCGAGGAAGGCGCGGGTCCGATTCTTAGGCAATGATAATAAGTTCCCCCCGGAGTAACCACCGTATCATTTGTTCCGAGAATCACGAGCCCCACCAGTCCCGTTTGTGTTGCCGCAGAGAAGCTCCATTGGGCGATTTCAGTATCACCATAGAGGATGAAAAAAATCCCGTCCGTGTCAATACGAACTGCTTCAGAAGTATTTCCCCAGCCGGGCAACGAAGGATCGAAAAGATAATAGGATTTTCCATTTTTAACGGTAACCCCGACGATCGCCGAAGAATCAACTCGCTGTACCGAAGGACTCGCTCCAAAAGTCGCCATCGATTCATAGACCCAGCGATTTCCCAAGGCGAGGGGCAAATAGTCGGTTGGAGAAACTGGGTTAGGTCCCGCAGGATTGTTGCAGCTGGCGAGTACACCGAACATTGACAAGGCGAAAAATACCTGGGCAGCACTAAGCAAAATACGACTGATGTTGTTCATGACATGTCCTCAATGTTGCTATAATATAAACGGAAGGAGAGATAGAGTCAAACGGGTCAGATTACTTCCAGCGAACGGGATTGCCGCGGTTCACGTCTTCGACTCGATGTTTACCCCCGAATGTTTTTGTCGGGGGCTCGCAATGACTAGAGCTAAGAGTTGCTCGCAACTGTCAACTGTGAACAGTCAACTATCAACTAAGAAAATAGCATGCCCGCCCGATGAGGCGGAACAACCGGAATCGAACAGCGACGCCTAAGAAGCTATCCATTACTGCTATCCACTAATCCACTCTTCTTCATTCGCCATCCGTTCTCCCCCGTCCGCACCACGCGAACGGGCACACTATTCCATTGGAGGAGGAGCTTACTTAAACAATTATGAATTATGATTGCTGAATGATGAATATAAAAGCACAAACCTATTCATCATCCGCATATTGTGTTACCGCAATGCTGAACGATGAAGATGATCGAATATTCATCATTCATAAATCATCATTCAGCATTGCTGTTAGAGCTAGTCCATAATTTTCCGCAAGAACGCCGGCTTGTCGGTGTCGTTCAATTCGACTTTGACAAGTTCGGGTTCTTCGTTCTTCTCGGTACGGCCGGGAAGTTCGATGCCGCCGCGGCGCGAAAACGCCGGCTCATCCAGCTTCTGCCAGTCGTGGAAGCCCGAAGGGATGCGGTCGATCGCTTTTGCCGTTTGCTTCACGATGCGCACCGGACCGGCTCCGCGCCGGTTGAATCCGGTCGCGATGACCGTGACCATCATCTCATCGGTCAGCGTTTCATCGAGCACCGCGCCCATGATGATGTTGGCTTCTTCGCCGGCGGCTTCTTTAATTACGCTCACCGCTTCGTCGAATTCGATCAGCGACATGTTCGGCCCGCCGGTGACATTCACCAGCACGCCTTGCGCGCCTGCGATCGATACGCCATCGAGCAGCGGGCTGGAGATCGCCGCATGCGCCGCTTCGACTGCGCGGTTTTCGCCGCTAGCAACGCCGGAGCCCATCAATGCATCGCCCATTTCGCGCATGATCGTGCGAACGTCGGCAAAGTCACGGTTGACTAAACCCGGCACCGTGATGATCTCCGAGATGCCGCGCGTTGCGCAGTGCAGGATGTCGTCCGCTTTTTCGAACGCTTCCTGCAGCGGCGTGTTCCGCTCGACAATGGAGAGCAGTTTTTGGTTCGGCACAACGATGAGGGTATCGACCTGCTTGCGCAGCTCTTCGATTCCCGCATCCGCCTGCGCAAGGCGTTTCTTGCCTTCGCAGTTGAACGGCCGCGTCACCACGCCGACAACGAGCGCGCCGAGCGACTTAGCGATATTCGCCACGACCGGCGCACCGCCGGTGCCCGTGCCGCCACCCATGCCCGCGGTGATGAAGACCATGTCGCTGCCCGCAAGGGCGCGCGTCAGTTCTTCGCGGTCTTCTTCGACCGAACGCTGCCCGATCGAAGGATCGGCGCCCGCGCCTAACCCGCGCGTGAGATTTTTGCCGATCTGCACTTTGTTCGCCGCGTCGTTGCGTTCCAACGCTTGCGAGTCGCAGTTGATGACAATAAAGTCAACGCCCTGCAGACCCTTGGTGATCATGTTATTGACAGCGTTTCCGCCGCCGCCGCCTACTCCGACCACGCGTATCTTTGCGCCCTGGTTGAAGTGATTATCGAGTTCTATCACTATCGCTCCTCCTATATGAGTGAAGTGTTATTGTGATTTAGTGGATTATATTTTGTCATTTTATTTTTTCTAAACTTTTTCTCTTTGTTCCCCCTCTCTCTTGAGAGAGGGGGCGGGGGGTGAGTTCCCTTACCCCACCGAGATTGCTTCGTCGTCCCGCCGACTGCGTCAGCGGGACTCCTCGCAATGACTATAGCTCTTCAAACCAACTGCTCATCCGTTTGATAATTTTCCGGAACGATCCGTTGTGCGTGCCGTTGCTGAAATCGAGCGGCAGCATTTCCTTGTTGCGGAAGCCATGCAGCACCAAACCGACGCACGTCGCGTAGATCGGGTTTTCGATTTCGCGGACGAGGCCCGCGCTAAAGCCGGTCGGGATGCCGATTTTCACAGGCATGCCGAGCACTTCGCGAGCCAGTTCCGCTGCGCCTTTAATGAGCGATCCGCCGCCGGTCAATACAATGCCGGCGGAAAGATGCCGCGAATAGCCCGAGCGTTTGATCTCCATCGCCGCCAGTTCGAATATTTCTTCCATCCGCGGCTGGATGATTTGCGCCAAGAGTTTTTTATCGACTTCGAGAGGCGGCCGTCCGCCGATGCCCGGGATCATGAGCGGTTCATCATCTGCTACGCTGGGCAGATAGGCAAATCCGTGCTGGCATTTCAGCCGCTCGGCTTGCTCTGTGAGGATGCCGATACCTTTGCGGATATCGTTCGTCACCTGATTGCCCGCGATCGGAATTACTGCCGTGTGGCGGATCGTATGGTCTTCGAACACGGCAAGATCGGTCGTACCGCCGCCGACATCCAGCAAGGCAATGCCGACTTCTTTTTCCTGCTCATCAAGCACAGCATAGCTCGATGCGAGGGGTTCAAGCACCATGTCGCGGATTTGCATTCCGGCTCGTTGCACGCACTTGTAAATATTTTGCGCCGCAGTCACCAATCCGGTGATGATATGGACGTTCGCTTCCAACCGAACGCCCGACATGCCGACGGGGTCATAGACTCCGTCCTGGCCATCGATGATAAATTCCTGGGGAATGACATGAATAATTTTCCGATCCGACGGCAGCGCGACTTTTTTGGTGTCTTCGATCAACCGGTTGACATCGGCTTGCGTGATCTCGTGGTCCGCTCCGCTGATTGCGATAACACCGCGGCTTTGGAAACTCTGAATGTGATCGCCCGCGATGCCGACGATGACGGAGAGGATCTTGATCCCCGAGGACGCTTCCGCTTCGGCAATGGCAGTTTGGATCGAGCGCACCGTCTTATCGATATGGGTCACCACGCCGCGCGTGAGTCCGTCGGAGGGGCTTTTCCCGATGCCGAGGATGTTGAACTTGCCCGATTCGTCCACCGAGGCGACGACGGCGCACACTTTCGTGGTCCCGATATCCAATCCGACAATAATTTCCGGCTGCATGAACGTTGTCCTTTCCGATCTAACGGATTAACTCGAAATTTTTTGTGCCTGCGTTTGCGTGCGCCACTTGACGACGATCTGTCCGTCGTACCGCGCATCGATATACTGCATCTCGCCGTACATTTCCGGCTTCATGAAATTCGACCAAAACGTATCCAGCATCGTAATTTTCTTTGCGACTTCTTCCCTGCCCAGCAAAATCGGTATTCCGCCTTCGCTGGAATACAGCGTCACTTCGTTCGCAGCGTTCATATTGATTTCCGAGACATACCGCGAGAATCCGGCTTCAGCGCTCGCTTGCAGAATCGAAAGCGCAAGCGTTGCGTCATCGCTCGAAAGCGTTTGTCCATCATGGACTGTGTCTGATCCGGCGATGCCGCTCACAATCGGCAAATCGAACCGCGTACCCGTCATACGGATCGGCAGTACTACGCCGTGCGCATCGATATACCTGACAGCACTTCCACTGAGTGAAGCGAACGGCTGCCGTTCATCAATCGCGATTCGCAGCGTGCCTGAAAGTTCGCGGTTGATTTGCGAATCGCGGATATAGGAATATGTTTCGATTTTCTTGTTTACGTCGAACAAATTGCACTTATACAAAAGCTCATCGGGCGAAACAGCAGCCAGTGCAAGGACGTCGCTCGTCGAAAGAATTCTCGTGCCGCTGACCGTGATGCGGGAAACCGGAATCGTCTCGCGCCATTGAAGCGCAAAAACAAAAACCGTTATCATCCCCGCAACGAGGGGCAGGAGGAACCATATCCCCAATCCGCGGCTCTCGGGCATTCGTTTTTCGACTTCTACCACGCGCAGTCCGCTGATTTAATTGTACAGATGGTCATACACTTCTTTCGGGAATCCCATCAAGTGAACTTCCGGTTCGAGCTTTACGTGAAATTTTTCCAGCACAGCCGTGCGCGCCATGAGCATCAGCTCAATCACATCGGACGCTTTTGCGCCGCCGGTATTGACGATAAAATTCCCGTGCTTCGAAGAAATCTGCGCATTGCCCGCGCGAACGCCTTTCAATCCGGCTTCTTCCACCAACTTTGCCGCATACGTACCCGGCGGATTTTTGAACACACTGCCGGAATTCGGCAGATTGACCGGCTGGCTCTCGTTGCGCTTGAGCAGCAATTCCCTGCGGCGCCGTTCCAGTTCGGCTTTATCGCCCTTCGGAAGTTCGAAGATCCCTTCAAGCACGACATCCTTGCGGAATGCTGAGGTGCGGTAAGCAAATTCAGCATCCGCTTTTGTTACTGTTGTCACTACGCCGCCGCGGAGTACGCGAACCTCAGCAATGTGATCGGCAATTTCGCCGCCGTAGGCTCCGGCATTCATCACAACCGCGCCGCCGATTGTTCCGGGAATCCCCGCGAGCATCTCGGCGCCCTGCCGCGAATTCTGAATGCAAAAATCAACAAACTTAGCGATCCGAACGCCCGCTTCCGCGATGATGCGGTCGCCTTCGAGCCGCAGGCCGTTGAGACCGCTTTCGAAGTTGATCACCACGCCGCGGATCCCGTCATCGCTGATAAGCAAATTGCTGCCATTCCCCATGATCGTGAATTCCATCGAATGAGAATTGAGGAACTTCACGACTGCGATAAGATCTTGCTGATCCGCCGGCTCAAGATAGAAATCCGCCGGTCCGCCGATACGGAACGAGGTGTATTTTTCCAGCGGTTCGTTCACTACGAAGCGCCCGCGGAAAAATTTCCGTATTTCTTCGACATTAATCATGCGTTTTCAACAGCTTCAAAAACTCTTCACCGAATTTCCAGATATCGCCCGCGCCCATCGTCACGACGATGTCGCCGCTCTTCACGATCTTCCGGAGCTCTGCAGGCACAGCTTTCTTATCAGGAATATAGTGGGCATCCTTATGGCCGTATTTCTTTGCCGCAGTGACGATCAATTCGCCGGTGATGCCCTGGATCGGCTCTTCGCGCGCCGGGTAAATATCGGTCACGATCAACACATCGGAGAGCATGAACGCTTTGCCGAACTCCTCGTAAAAATCTCGTGTCCGCGTATAGAGATGCGGTTGGAACACGCACACGAGCCGCCGTCTGCGCCATCCGGCTTTTGCACCGGCGAGCGTTGCGCGGCATTCGGTTGGGTGATGAGCGTAATCATCATAGACCGCGATGCCTTCGAGTTCACCCTTTTTTTCCCACCGCCGCAAGACGCCGGAGAATTTTTCTATTCCCGCTTTCGCTTTTTCGAACGACACGCCGAGTTCCAGCCCAACTGTAAGTGCGGCAAGGGCATTTTGCACATTGTGTTTTCCGGGAAGCTGCAGCTCGATTTTGCCGAGTTCTTCGCCTTCGCGCAACAATGTAAACGTCGTTGCATTTTCTTTATGCTGGAGATCAATTCCCTGCACATCGGATTGGGGGTTCAGCCCGTATGTCAATATTTTTTTCTTGCTCAACAAGGGCATAATATCCTGCAGCGCGGGCTCATCGAGACACAAGACCACAAAACCGTAGAACGGCACCTTGCTGGCAAATTGCACAAACGCGCCTTTGATATCTTCGAGATCGCGGTAACAATCGAGATGATCGGTCTCCAACGTCGTCAAAACCGCAACCGTCGGCGTGATTGAGAGAAACGACCGGTCGAATTCATCCGCTTCGACCACAATAAACTCTCCTCTGCCCAGCCGCGCATTTGTACCGCCGAGGCCGGTGAGTTTTCCGCCGACGATCACCGTCGGATCGAGACCGCCTTCGATCAGCACGAGTGAGATCATGGAAGTCGTCGTCGTCTTCCCGTGCGTACCCGCGATGCCCACGCCGTATTTCAACCGCATCACTTCGGCAAGCATTTCTGCGCGCCGGATCAGAGGCAGTTTGCGCCGAGCGCCTTCCGCCAACTCGGGGTTATCCATCCCTACAGCGGAGGTATAAACAAGCGCATCGACGTCCTCTTTTATGTTCTTCGCGGCATGGCCTTCGAAGATCTCAGCGCCAAGCGCCTTGAGGCGGTCGGTAACATCGGACATTGCGCGGTCAGACCCGCTCACCGCGAACCCTTCGGTCATCAGGATTTCTGCGATCCCGCTCATCCCGATACCCCCGATGCCGACGAAATGTATTTTTTTGATCGAACTGAACATTATTTTCCGCCAAAGATCATATTCAACGAAACCAACATCATCACGCCGCCAAAAATCTTTCTCAGCCAATCGGCCGGAAGGTGGTTTGCCAACATGGCGCCGAAGTATCCGCCGAGCAGCATGCCGAGGCACATCAGCCCTGCGGCTTTAATATCGACATGCCCGGCGCGGTAGTACTCTAGAAATGCGAGCAACCCTAACGGCGGAAGCAAGAGCGCGGTTGTCGTACCCTGCGCTTTGTGCTGATCGAATCCCATCACATACACCAGGAGCGGAACAAGGACCGTAGCGCCGCCGATTCCCAGCGCGCCGCTGAACAATCCTCCCGCTAAACCAAGCAAACTAAATAGCACAATTTGCATCATGATATCCTTTCTCGAAGTCCGGATTTACCCAGTTGCGCCATCTTCATCCGAAGCGGCGTCCGTTTAATTTTCGGCACGCCCTCGGCAATCCTGCGAAGTTCATTCAACAATTCATCTGCGCGTTCGTACCTGCCGATGCGGATGCGAAACAAACGGCGGCGTTTGAGGATTTTGAACACGACTACCTGATATTTCCCGGCAGTCTGCACCATCCGCTCGCGCCCCACATACATCCACTCGATGTTCGCAAACTCGATTTCACGGTTGTTGTATTTGTGGTGAAACACAAGCCGGTCAGGGGCAATGATCAATTTACGGTCACGGATTTTATTCAAAATCAGTGTTACAATGGCATTTAAAGCAAAGAGCGCTATTATATAGAGTATCGGGTCGCTGCCGAGCGCCGGCAGATGATTCCACGCAATCGTTCCGCGGATGCTTGTGTAGATGATCAGAGTGATCAGATACACAAGCGCCTGCTGGTAATAGAAATCGAGCCGGTATTTGAACTCCTGTGAATCCGGAATTGCGCGCTGTTGGTGCGTTTCCTCAGGAGCTCCGCTCAATATGTCGTTGGATGATTCCACAATCGATTCATCTCAGTTGCTTTTCCGCGCAAGTGCAATCGCCCGCTCGGCAATTACGCGCGCGGCATCGGGCTTGCCCAATTTCTTGCTTGCTTCGGCCATCGAGCTTAACTTGACGGGGTTGCCGATAAGTTCGAGAACCGTCTGCGTCAGCCTTCCGGTGGCTTCGCTGTCCGTAAGGACTACTGCAGCATTCGCTTCGGCCACTCCGCGCGCATTCTCCGTTTGGTGATCCGCCGCTGCGAACGGATACGGAATCAGAACCGCCGGTTTCCCCAGCGCGGTCAGTTCCGCAATGGTCGTTGCTCCCGCGCGGCACACCACGAGGTCGCTAATGGCATACGCATAATCCATCCTCTCGATAAACCCATTCACCCACAGTTCCCGATTGCCTGAACCTCTTGAGAGTCCGTCCCCCCTCCTTTCGGAGGAGGGGGTTAGGGGGTGGTCAGTCTCATTCGAGCGCAGGGATGCTTTCACCCTCTCGAAATCCGTTTCTCCTGTTTGCCAGATTACTCGAATATTTTTTTCGAGAAGTTTCTCGATTCCGGCAAGCATCGCACTATTGATCGCCTTCGCGCCTAAGCTGCCGCCGAATACCAGCACCGTTTTCTTATGGTCGTCGGCGGAGAATCCGAAATACGCATTTGCTTCTGCGATGCTGACTTTTGCCGAGAAATCCCGAATCGGATTTCCGCTGATGAACACATTGTCCGTCCGTTTGAGATATTTCTTGGACGATTCAAATGTCAGGTGCACCTCATCGACTCGCGAACCGAGAAATTTCGTCGTTACGCCCGGCGCGCTGTTCTGATCCTGGATGAGCGTCGGAATTCCCATCATCGTCGCGGCATACAACACCGGACCGGAAGCAAATCCGCCCGTCCCAATGACGACATCGGGTTTATACGACCGCAGTATGGAAATCGATTGCATCATTGATATACAAAGTTTCAACGGAAACAACACATTAGTGAACAACTTCTTCCGGTGAAAGCCGCTGATCCAGATCGGCCGGAAATTGTACCCACGTTTCGGAACCGCGGTTTCTTCGATTTTGCCCCGCGCACCGACGAAGAGGATCTCCGCATCGGGAATTGATTTACGCACTGCATCTGCAATCGCGATTGCCGGAAACAGATGACCGCCAGTGCCGCCGCCCGCAAAGACAAATCGGGCCACATTAATAGACCTTTCCTAACGCCGGTTCATCGGCGTTGACTTCGCCCACCACGGGTATTTGGGTTGTTGCCCGCGGGAATAAATCTGTTTGCGATGAGACATTCAACAAAATGCCAATGGCAAAAGCCGAAAACACCATCGATGAACCGCCGTAGCTAACGAACGGCATCGGCAGTCCGGTTGTCGGCACCATGCCGAGCGTGACGCTCGCATTCACCAACGCATACAAGGTAATGGCGCATGTAACCGTGATGGCAAGATTTCTGCCGAAATCATCCATCGCCCGGCGTGCAATGCGAAAACCGCGCACCATGATAAAGAGAAAGAGACCCATCACCACAATCGTCCCCACCAAACCATACTCTTCACCGACGATGGAAAAGACAAAATCGCCATACGATTCGGGCAAAAATAAATCGCGCTGCTTGCTTTCGCCGGGTCCAACGCCGAATATCCCGCCATTGCCGAAGCCGAGCATGCCCTGCAGCAATTGGTAGTTGTGTCCGCTTGCAGTCGTTCCGCCGTGCATAAACGTTATGATCCTCGCACGCCGGTAATCCGCGCTGAGCATATAGATCACCAACGGAGGCAAGATCGCCAGGAATAAAATTACAATGTGCGTTACTTTCACTCTGCCGATAAACAGCAGCATCATGCTCAGGGCAAAAATGATCGTGCCCATGCTGAAGTTCGGCTGCTTCATCACCAGCACTGTGATGGCGCCGATCCAAAATACCATCGGCAGAAAACCGCGCTTAAAATCCCGCACCATCTCACCCTTCACCGCGATCAACGTGCAGAGGTGAAAGAGAAGCGCATACTTCGCAAATTCCGACGGCTGAAATCCCATCGAACTGATCCGCAGCCAGCGCGTGGCCCCTTTCGCTTCCCCACCCATCGCCAAGGTGACGAGCAGAAGTACGATCGCGCCAATTACGGCGATCTTGCTGAACCGTTTAATCTTGTGGTAATCGATCGACATGCCGATAAACAGCATCCCGATTCCCACAAACACTTTGACGGCATGGCTCACGAGCATCCGTTCGCTCTCGCCGTATTTTTCCAGCGCCCACGATGCCGAGGCGCTATAGACAATCCCCAGGCTCATGAACATCAACGCGATCACTGCGAGCAGCATCGGCACATCGACATGATTGCGGGATGAGAGATCCATCGTTACAGTCCGTTCACAATCTGTTTGAACACCTGTCCGCGGTGTTCGTAGTTTTTGAACCAATCGAACGACTTGCATGCCGGCGAAAGCATCACAATATCGCCGGTTGAAGCCTGCGCTCGCGCAACCTTAACCGCTTCTTCCATCGAACCGGCTTTCGTTACCTTCGTAATACCTGAAAACTCCGAAACCACCTTGTCCGCCGATTCGCCGATTGCAACGATTGCTTTCACGTGTTCTTCGACGAGATCGAAGAGCCGCAGATAGTTGTTTTTCTCGTCTCGTCCGCCGAGCAATAATACGATTGGTTCTGCGTACGCCTGAAGCGCGTACCAAACCGAATCGACGTTCGTCGCTTTGGAATCGTTAATATACTTCACACCATCCAGTTCGCGGACAAATTCCAGACGATGCTCTACCCCTTTGAAATTCTTCAGCGTGGCGCGAATCGACGGCACCGGAACCGCCATTAATTGCGCGGCCAGCGTCGCTGCCATCGCATTATAGAGATTATGTTTGCCGGGTATCGTGATCAAGTCCGTTTCAACAATCTCCGAACGGGTTTCCCCGATGATGGTAACCAACTTATCGTCTTCGACGAATGCGCCTTCATCGAATTGCTGATCAATGCCGAACGCCAGGGTACGAACATGCTTGCTCGCGTAAATCCGAACCAGCTCCCGAACGCCTTCGTCGTCCCAATTATAGATCAGATAGTCGCTATTCGTTTGATGTTCGAAGATGCGT
>DATGFY010000444.1:0-4755 GCA_035308785.1 Bacteroidota bacterium
GTGGGAGATTCTTCACTTCGTTCAGAATGACAAACCTGTTACGCGGGCATAATCTGCCGTGGCGGACCGCGGCTACAATTTTGCCGAGGGAACCGTGGGAGATTCTTCGCTAACGCTCAGAATGACAACCCCTTGGTATTGGTGCAAAATCTCAATTTTCTTTTCCGTCTCACTTCTTACGCTTTTCGCTTTCAGGCCTCTGTGAGTTGTTGTTTCAGAACTGCAAGCTGGCGGAGGACGCTGCCATCGAGCACGGTATCTCCGTAGCTGACGGTGAAACCGCCGATGAGCGCCGCATCGGTTACCTCTTCCAGCCGCACGGTTTTCTTTGTCGCATCCTGCAGTTTCTTGACCAATGCGGTGTTCTGCTCGGGAGAAAACTTCGAGACGCTTCGCAAGGTGACGTTCATGATCCCGCGCAGTTCATCGTACTGGATCTTGAACTGCTCGATGATTTCCGGAACGATCATCTCGCGCTTTTTCGAGGCGAGAAGGATCAGGAAGCTAAACATCAGTTCCGAGACGTTGCCTTTTAATACTTCGGTAAAGACGCTCTTCTTCCGCTGGGTATTGATCACCGGGCTCTGCATAAATAGGCGAAACTCCCGCGAACCTTTGAGCAGGCCGTCGATCAACAAGACATCGGTGTTGACGGCGTCAAGCTGTTTCAGCTCTTGGGCAGTTCCGAGGAGCGCCCGTGCATAGCGCAATGCCGCGCGAGAATCAGCCATCGTCAGTTCTTCGGCATTTTATTGAGTACGTCGTCGATCAGCTTACGGTGGCGCGCCGGATCGAGCGATTCGTTCAGGATCTTTCCTGCGGCTTCAACGGCCATCGAAGCAACTTCGTTGCGAAGCTGGTTCAAGGCGGCGTCTTTATCGCGGGAAATTTCTTCCTTGGCAGAATCGACCATCTTCCGGGCCTGCTGATTCGCTTTATCGACGATCTCGTCTTTGAGTTTTTCGCCAAGCGCGCGGCTTTCGTTGAAGAGCTTGCGCGATTCTTCCTCGGCCTTCGCCATCATATCGCGGTTCTGCGCAATCAATCGTTGCGCTTCTTCGCGGGCCGTCTCGGCAGATTTTAACGCGTCGTGGATCCGCGCTTCGCGGTCGTTGAGCGCGCCGACGATCGGCTTCCAGGCAAATTTCCGAAGGATGAACAGCAGGACGAGAAACGTGAAGATCGTCCAGACGATTAATCCGGGATTAATATCTAACATGGGTGTCTTTCGTAATTAAGGTGAAAGAGGACTGGGGTCAATGTCCCCTGTCATTCTGAGCCCCCGATAAAAACATTCGGGGATAAACTCCGCGAAGAATCTTCCGCGGTTCGTTCCGCACGCGATGAGATTCTTCGGCACTTTGTGCCTCAGAATGACAATCCTTTTGGTTCCCGGAACTTACTTGGTCGCGAGAATAATGCAGATTGCGAGCGCGAAGAAGGTAGCGCCTTCGATGAGGGCTGCCGCAATCAACATCGATGTGCGGACCTGGCCCGCAACTTCGGGTTGGCGGCCGCTGGCTTCCATGGCTGCGGCGGCAAGCTTGCCGATACCGATGCCGGCTCCGATGACTGAAATGCCCGCGCCGATGCCGGCTGCGAGGTAACCTAATGCTTTGGGATCCATTCGAGTATTCTCCTTTACTGAGTTGAAGTGGTTGGTGTTCGGTTAATAATAAACTCAGTGCGCGTGCTCTTCATGGGCTTCATGCCCTTCGTGCGCGGCCTGAATGCCCAGCCCCATGAACAACGAGGTGAGCATCGTGAAAATGTACGCCTGTAAAAATGCGACAAACAACTCCAGCATGTTGATCCCAATCACGAACGCAATCGGCGCTGGAGCGATAAACCACGATTTGAAGAGGAAGATCAAACCGAGAAGCGCTACGACAACGATGTGGCCGCCGGACATGTTCGCGAACAAACGAATGCACAGTGCGAACGGTTTCGTGAACAGGCCGAGGATTTCAATCGGGACCATAATCGGCCAGAGCGCCCAATGCACTCCGCCGGTAAGGTGTTTCAGATAATGGCCGAAACCCTGCGCGCGAATCGCCGATACCTGTATCATGATAAATGCGATGATGGCGAGGCCGGCCGTGACGTTAACATTACCGGTGGGTGTTGCGCCGTAGGGAATCATTCCCATCAGGTTCATGATGAGGATAAAGAAAAATGTTGTGAGGAGATACGGAAGATAACGAAGTCCCTCCGGTCCCATATTAGGGATGACGATCTCATCGCGGACATAGACCACAAAAACCTCGAAGAGGTTGGCGAAGCCGCTGGGAACCATCGATGCACGAAGTTTCCGCGCCGCGCCAACTGCCACCACAAAAAGCAACAACGCCGCAAGCCAGAGGAAGACGACGTGTTTGGTAATCGATAGATCGAGATCCGGTTTTCCGCCGCCCGTTGCGCGGATGACGTGGTTTTCCTGAATCGTGTACATACCGCCCTGCTCAAGCTGTTCAGTCGAGCGGTAGGTTGTCAACGTGCCGCGATCGATCAGGATATAGGGAAGATCGACGTGGATCTGCGGCGGCAACTCTATCTCATGGGCATCCTGCGTATGGTGCAGGAGCTCGGTAAAGATGCCGGGCTTTTCCGGTTCTGCCTGCGTGTGGGCAGCAGAGTCTTGCCGGAGTTCCTGATATGGGGTATATGTGGTTGTGAAGTTCACTGTTTACTAATAATTAAAGAACGCACCCCCTCTCCTCGCCTTCGGCGAGGCTTCTCCCCCTCAGAAACGAGGGGGAGACAAGAGGGTTTCATTTATTAATAATCTTGAGCGTCGATTCCCCTCCTCGTTTATGAGGAGGGGACGTCCCGACTTAGTCGGGACAGGGGTGGTGAACACTCTACCGACCCGGTTCTTCCTGCTTCGTCATTGACATCTTCTTGTGGACGAACATTACTTCCAACGCCAGAAAGACCGTATAAAATATCCCGAGCGATGTAATCAGCGGGATGGTTTGCATCTTCGCAACTGCAATCAGCATCACAAGGATGCCGGCGAGGACGAACATCCGCGCACCCATGCCGCCTAAGACAAAGAACAGAAACGTGTTTGCCGATTTGCGGATCGAGTATTCTACTGCGGCATATCCCAGCATCACGTTAATTGCCGCGAGCGCCGCGCCGGTTGCCGCAGCGACAATGACTTCTTTCGGGTAGTACGTCAGCAGCGGATACGATGCAATTCCGCAGATGACGACAAGGGCTATTGCCACTTGCCCCGGAAACGAACGGGCGAACGTCATCGCGCTTACTTCTCTTCCTTTTTCGCCAGATCAAGCACTGTGCGGATGAACTGAAAGAGTCCCGCTCCGATGCCAAACATCAATCCACCGACCATGCACCACGGAGAGGTATTGAGCTTCGCATCGAGCCACCTCCCGACAAAAAACATTATAAGTACTGCCGCTGCTAATTGCGCGCCGAGCGTTAAGTAGGGAGCCATTTGCCTACCTACGTCGTTATCGTCATCGGGCATTGCACTTACCTTTCGTTGTCATTCTGAGGAGCGGAGCGAGGAATCCGCCGCGGCGGATCCGGCGGCAATCGAATACACAACCGTGGGAGATTCTTCGCTTACGCTCAGAATGACAGGCACTCTCTTTTTTTCTTCAACAACCCCGGTTCTATCCGGCGTTTTCAGCTCTTCGCAATTCCGGTTTTAATTCAACGACGCTCGCGGTGGGTTTGGCTTCGGCCATGACCGATTTTCCGTCGAACATCGCGCCTTCATCGATGACGAGCTTGGAGGCGCGGATATCGCCTTTAACCACGGCTTTGCTTTCGAACACCAGCTTTTCGTATGCGATAATTGTTCCGCGCACTTTCCCGCCAACGGTGATGCTCTTGGCGGTGATCGTTCCTTCAATCTCTCCCGCAACGCCAATCACCATATTCTGGGTGGCAACGACGTCGCCGATTACTTTTCCTTCGATGCGGATGCTGCCGGGAGTGCGAAGTTTGCCTTCGAAGACCGTTCCGGCGCCCACTAAATTCATTTCACTCCCTGTATCGACTTTATTTCCCATAGGTTTCGTGCTCCTTTAATGCATCGTGAGTAGATATTTCATCGGATCTTGCGCCACGCCGTCTTTCCAGACTTCGAAATGGACGTGCGGGGCAGTGCTGTTTTCGCCGGTGTTGCCGGAAAGCGCAATCGGCTCATCGCGCTTCACCTCATCGCCGACATTTTTCATTAACTGCTGGTTGTGTTTATAGACTGTCATGAACCCTTTATCGTGCGCAACGATGATCGCATAACCGTTGTCGTACGTCCACGCGGCAAAGATGACCCGCCCGCCTGCCGCCGCATAGACCGGGGTTCCTTCCGGCGCTGCGATATCGATGCCGAAATGATTTTTCTCCGGATCGAATCCCCGCGTGTTGTAACCGCGGATCGGGAAACTCATCGGCAAATTTTCCGCGAGCGATGAGACACTGCGCGTGCGGTTGGCAACGAATTCGCGCGTGCTTGCTTCCATGAACGCCGAATCGCTTTCGTTGCCGCTGCCGCCGCCGGTCAATTCCCATCTGCGTTCGCTGCCGTTCGGCGTCGCCTCGGGATGCTCCAGCAAAAATACGCTGTCGGCAAGCGGGACATTTTCTCCCATCGCGCGGCGGAGCCGGATATTGTACGAGCGCAGAGACACAACTTCCTTTACCAGCGTGAGCAGCTGTCCCTGAATACCATTGATCTGGCGACCGTACGTGAGCTCCAATTCCGGATGTGGGATGGGG
>DATGFY010000445.1:0-4095 GCA_035308785.1 Bacteroidota bacterium
CTTCAATTGCGGAACGCCGAGATCGATGACACGGATATTCAGCTTGCTCCGCACCTGCTGATAGACGCTTTCGGAGATGTTGAGGCCGCCGACCTCGGCAGTCGATTGCACGCGCGAAGCGATATTAACGCCATCACCGAAGATGTCTTTATCGGTTTCGATGATATCGCCGAGGTGGATGCCGATGCGGACAAGGATCCTATCCTCATCAGCGCGGAACTGGAGGTTATACTCGTAGAACTTTTGCTGCACCTCGATTGCGCACTGTGTCGCGCTGACGACGCTGTTGAACATGACGAGGAACGCATCACCCACCGTTTTCACCACGATGCCGCTGTACTTATGCACCGTTTGCCGCATCATCGTATTGTGCACCGTGAGCATGCGCATGGTGGCCTGCTCATCCTTCTGCATTTTCTTGGAGAAGTCCTTGATGTCGGTAAACATCACGGCGGCAAGCTTGCGAACGCCTTCGTGTGGATTATCCGCCGGGCCTTGCGGCGTCAGTGGATCGGGTTGGATGGATTCGGGAGTATCAGGCACGAGTGGTAGCTAGATCGGATGGAACGAATTGAAAAGAATTGCCCATGGCCTAATCAAAACCTGAACTCTGCGGATGAATGGGATAAATGGTTGACGCGATTGAATTATCGCGCTAAATCTGTAACCATTTTACGGAAAAAAGGGGTAGGAATCAAGAAATGAGGTTGTCTCATTCCGAATGCAAAGGCGCTGGATTCCCGCCAGAAACACGCGGGAATGACACATTATTTTTTGGCTGTACAACCACTCACCCCATCCCCTCTCTTACGAAGAGAGGGGCGCTTTCATAGCGTTCAGAAATGACACCTAGGAGGGAACTACCCGGCCGAGGGCGATTGCGACGCTTCGCGCCTTCGGCGCCCCGCTCGCAATGACCTTTTCTTAAGGAGCGGGAATGACATTTCGTAGTACCACTCACCCCCGGCCCCTCTCTCCATAACGGAGAGAGGGGTGAGAGTTGGTATATTACTTGCCGCAGGCGTCTGGAGTTGTTCCGAGGGCTGTCAAGCCCTTCAGGGCGTCGTCGTAGATTTTCGGGTTCTTAGTGCATGTTGCGACGACTTTGCAATAGTACATTTTGCCATCGGCGACTTTATTGGCGAGCGAAGATGCCTGGGCCAGCCACAAGAGCGTTTGACACTTATCCTCTTCAAGTGCGAGCGCCTTCTTTAACATCTCAATCGAGGCAGGATACTTCTTATCGGTCAAGAGAAGATTGAACCCCTCCATACGGTAGGCCTCAGCGACGGCGTCCTTGTTCTTGTCATCAATCGTGCCGGTGCCGGTAGCAAGTTCGAGGACTTTACGGTAGGCCGCACGTTCGGCGGACGTCGAATCGAGTTGCGCGTAATCTTCGGCAAGTGCGCGCCAGCCGGCGACGTAATCGGGCTTGTACTGCAGGCCTTTCAATATATGGATACGGGCGTTGTCAAAATCTTTGCCCTGCATCAAGCAGATCGCTTCGTTATAATTCGACGCGAACTGGTACCCGGAAGCGGTATCGAGCGCAATTTTCTTTTCGAACATCGCGATCGCTTCGGGATAGCGTTTTTGCTTCATGTATAAACTCCCGAGACTATACGCCACGTCGTTCACGGTCGTACTATCGGCGATGCGGATGGCATGTTCGTATGATGCAATCGCCTCGTCCACATGGTCAAGGGCCTGTGCGGACTTGGCCAGATCGACATAATCGGCTGCCTTCATCTTCGTTGAATCGCCGGCGATCCTGGCCCACAAGGGGGCTGCGTGATCATTGTCTCCGGTTTTCGTATAGGCCGTGGCAACCTCACGGGTGATCTCAGCCTGGGTTGAATCGTCTTTCAAGATCGTTTCTCCCACGGGGATGAGATCCTTATAGTGACGGGTTTCGAACAGCGCTCTTGCCAGTTCGGTACGCAGGGAATCTTTCGGATTGGCGTTATACACTTTTTGCAGCGGCGCGATGACTTTCTCAAACGCCACAGGATTGTTTCGTGCCATGGCATCGCGGAAGTAGAGATGACCGAGCTGACGATACGATTCGATGTCGTTGGTATCGAGGCGGATTGCCGAACCCAGAGCTGTTACCGCAACAGAATATTTGCGCGCCTTAAACGCAACCTCTGCAATTTTCTTCCACCGCGCCGGATTTGTGCTATCGAACGATGCAGCCCGCTGGTATTGTTCGAGCGCTGCGGGAAGAATCTTCTGCATCCCGTACGCATCTCCAAGAAGAGTATAGATATCGGCGTTGGCGGTATCCAGATCGTGCGCTTGCACCAGCGCCCCTACTGCCTGATCGACGGAATCCATTTTGAGGAGCGCAGTGCCGAGCCACATGAAGCATTTTGCATTCTTGGGATCGTTTTGAACGCCATCGCGGAGGAATTTCACCGCGCCAGCGTAATCACCTTTATCGAAGGCGGCTTTTCCCTTCATGCACGCATCGTCTGAGTACGCCTGTGCGAACGCCGAACATAGGATGAGGAGGGTGAAGAGAATTTTAATCGACAAATATTTCACTGTTGGATTTCCTTTTGAGTAGTTTCTACAAGTCGAACCGGCATCGTCGCCGGCGCCAGTCCGCTATTCACTGCAATCTGCTGCCCCGGATAACTGGTGATAAAGGTAATCAGTCCGGCAGCAACACTGTACATATCCGCTTTCGAGTATAAATACACCTCGGTCGTCAGCGGATAATAATGTTGATAGATATATGCCTGATGCGGCGAATAATATACCCCTTTTTCCCCCAGAGTATCGGGAGCGAACGGATCGTTCAGCCGAAGCACCTTCACGCGATCGGTGGAGCCTGCCAAACAATCGATGCTGACCATGCCCAGCGCACCCGAATGGTTCGCCACGAAATTGATCATATCATTCGATGAATTTTCAATCGCGGCAGGCGCGGCATATTTTGCGCCGTTCAACACCTTTACCGCGACGACTTCGAATGCCATCGAATTCTGATTCGGCAGACAGACTTCGATCGGCACTACGGGATTCGTCCAGCCGTACGCGTTCCATTTGTTCGCGAGGCCGGTGTAGATGCTGTCAAGCTGCGTCGTACGTAACGAATCGACCTTGTTATCGTTGTTCACGATGATGGCGACTGCATTAAGCGCCACCTTATATTCTGCAAAATCCAATTTCGTACGTTTCGCGACTTCGCGCTCTTCGGCGTTTAAGGGCCGGGAGATCGCCACCAATTTCACTGTATCAATATCGAAAAATTTCACCAGCGCTGCGCGGGCCTGCGCGGTATCCGATTGGATGTGCGCTTGCACATACAATTGTTCGAATTGGGAGCGCTCTTTCTCCATTAACGGCGCAATCGCTTCATCGACAACCATGATCAGATTGCCTTTCGTCGGCGTTTCTTTTCGTTCCTGGGTGCAGCCCGCAATTCCGAAAACTGCTGCGGCAACGAGCACGCGTATCCACAAGTTACTCTTCATTCCGCGCTTCCTCTTCCCGCCGCGCATTTTTCTGTTTCACAACCACCATTGTCCCGCGGAAGATTCCATATATCACCATTGCACTGCCAACAAACATCCTCACATTATCCGGCACTTGCACAGGCAATAAGAATTTGAACAATAACGCCAAACCTGTGAAGAATATGACCGTCGCTGTGGTAACGCCGACGACATTGAGTATAGTAAACGAAGTCATATTCTTAGCAGACCCCTTGAAGATCTGCGACTACCACGATTTTAATGAAAAACGGAATGGCTGCGTTACCCACACTGCCACCGGCCCGTTATTCATCATGGCCGGGGTAAAGAGGTATTGTTTAGCGGCATTCAGGGCGGCATCATTGAATACATCTGCCTGGCTTTTGACGACAAACGTTTTTTTAACTCTGCCCTCTTTATCGACGAGCATTTTGATCCAGACTGTTCCTTCAAGGCCTGCGCGACGAGCGAGATCGGGATATTCCGGCATCACCGACCGAACAACAACTGGATACACTTGGACTGGCACCCATTCTCCGGGATCGACATCGGGAATGGAAACATCCGAGCCCGGAGAATTCCCAGTATTCGGATTGCCAATCGTCCCCGGGTC
>DATGFY010000446.1:0-5032 GCA_035308785.1 Bacteroidota bacterium
CACGGAGATGAAAAAGACGAGAACATGTCATTCTGAGCCCTCGACAGAAACATTCGAGGATAAACTCCGCGAAGAATCTCCAACCTCTCCATTTCGACTTCGGTGGGAGATTCTTCGTTCGCTTCGCTCCTCAGAATGACACCTAAGTAGGTATTTCAACTTGATGCGAGATTACACCGAGTACTTTTGTATAACATCCTCGGGGATTTCGGCGGGGCGGCCGGAGGATGAGGAGATCATGGTGTATTCGAATACGCCATCGGAGGCAAGCTTACCTGATTCTTTTTTCACAATTTCAAATCGAACGACCACTCCCGTTTTTTCCATGCGGTCCACCCATGTGCGGACGATGATTGTATCGCTTAGCACCAGCGCGCGCTTGTACTCGATGTGGCAGCTTTTTACTACCCACGCAAATCCGCGGGCAACGAATTCATCCATGGACATCTTGTAACAGCGCGTCATCTGATCGTAGCGGGCGGCGAGGACGTAATCGAGGTAATGCGAGTTATGAACATGGTTGTTCATATCGATATCGTCCGGGCGGATGCGGAGCTCGGTTTCGAATTTGGAGTATACTGAGGGGGCAGTCATTGTCATGTAATATAATAAAAAATGACCGCAGATGGCGGTGATTAAAGTGATTTCGCTGATACAAGATTTCGCGAACTGCGTTCGCGGAGCAAAGCAGGCGCTTCGCTCTACATGGGAACGCGGGAGCGAGCTCACACAACGGCTTTGAGAAGTTCGGGCTTTTCAGTAATATGCCATTCATGAATTCGAAAGGACTCTCGACCTCCCCGGCTAAGGGCGGCGCCATCCGCAAACTCATCGGTCCGATTCAGCTTGCGGCGATATTTTTCTTCAATGTTTCGGGCGGGCCGTTTGGACTTGAGCCGGTGTTTAAGTCGCTGGGGAACGCTTCGCTCATCGCAATCATCGTCGTGCCGATCATCTGGTGCCTGCCGACCATTCTGATGGTGTTCGAACTGAACAGTGCCTTGCCGTTCGAAGGCGGCTACTACCAATGGGTGAAGCGCGCGCTTGGGACGAAATGGGGATTCTTCGAAGGTTGGTGGTCGTTGCTCTACGCACTCACCGATCTTGCCCTCTACCCTGTGCTCTTTGTGCAGTATCTCCGATTTTTCATCCCCGCGATTGCGCCGTTCCAATTCGAGATCTCCCTTGCGATGATTTGGATTTGCGCTCTTATCAATATTCTCGGCATTACCTCGGCAAGCGATACATCGGCATTCCTCTCGGCGCTCATTGCCGGAGGGTTCATCGTGCTATTCGCGCTTGGGTTGCGGTCGTCGGTCAGCGCGGCAGCAATGCCAACGCCCGATTTGCATTTCGCGCCGGTTGGGCTTGCAATGTTCGCGATCATGTGGAATTTCCTCGGCTGGGATAACGTCACCACCATCGTACAGGAGGTGCGACAACCGGTAAAGACATTTTTCGTCAGCATTGCGATTGCATTCGCTGCAATACTATTCCTCTATTTGATTGCATCATGGTCGGCGTTGCATTCGGGAGTGGACGCGGATGAACTCGTGAACGCCGGATTCCCTTCGGTTGGATTGGCAATTGGAGGAAAAGCATTGGGCAGTCTCATTTCCATTGCAGGGATGGCAAGCGCGCTGGGACTTCTCATTTCCAGCATGCTTACCATTACCCGCGTGCCAAAAGTAATGGCGGACGACAAGCTCTTTCCTGCGTTGTTCTGCAAGATCCATCCGCGCTGGGGAAGCCCGTACATCTCCATCATTGCTGCGGGAATCGTGACGAGCGTGATGGTGCTCTTCAACTTTTCTCAATTGCTGATCATCGATGTTTCGCTGTATGGAAGCGGACTGCTGTTAGAATTCATTGCGCTGATCGCTCTGCGCAGGCGCGAACCAAACCTCGATCGGCCTTACCGTATTCCATTGCAGATTTCCGGCCTCGTCCTGCTAACCGTACTCCCCGTGGCCTGTCTGTTCTATGCAGTCATGGCGGGATACGGCGATTCGAGCAACAGCGTGATTGCATCTCTCGTCGCGCTGGGAGGGATCTGTTCAGGGGTTCCGGCGTGGATGATTTTTAAGAAAAAGGCGGTGGAAGGTGGAAGATTCTTACAAAGTCATACGAATTGATTTGACATGATTAAATTCGTACCTTATCGTGATTTGTAAAGAGGATTTGCCTTCCATAATAATGTGTAGAAAAATAACCTATGGCTCAAAATCAAAAACTTCTCACCATCATGTATACCGATATTGTCGGTTATACAACTATGATGGAGAAAAATGAGGCGGCAACACTACAAATTCTCAAAGTGCATAACCAAATTCTCGATGGAATTATTCAACGCCATAATGGGAATACAATTAAAACAATCGGCGATGCTTACTTAGTAAAATTTCAGAGTTCAGATAGCGCTGCACAATGTGCCATTGCCATCCAAAAGGCTATACTCCAACAAGATTTTCAGAAGACTTTTGATACCGACGTGAAGGTTCGAATCGGGATTCATCAGGGGGATGTACTTGAAACTGAAGACGATATTCACGGGCATCATGTCAATATGTCTCAACGGTATCAATCAATTGCTACTCCCGGATGTGTTGTAGTTTCCCTTTCAGTGTATGAAACTATAAAACATAAACATTTCGTATTTGACGGTCCAAAATCCAAGCATGTCAAAGGGATATCGGAACCGCAAACATTCTACGAAATCATTGTTCCCCCATTTGAACAACCAACTTCCAAAATGTCTACGGTTAAGATAGACAAGTCGAAACTTCCACCGGTGCGCCCCTTGCCGGTAAAACATCGGATGCCCTATGCTAGCTTAGCTTCAAGATTTGTCGGCAGGATAAGTGAACTCTGGGAATTACATGATTTATTGAACAAAGCGGAAACTGTAGGCAGTCCGCAAATCGCGATCATTGTAGGAACTGGAGGCCTCGGAAAGTCCCAAATCGCAGTAGAATATCTGCACCGTTTTGGCGCAGAATATCCCGGTGGAGTATTTTGGGTGGATGCTCGTCAGGGACGCGACGGAATGATCGATCAAATTGCTGATACGAACGAAATAGATGGAACATTGAAAGAAGAAGATCGAGTTCAGGCACTATGGAAGAAGAAAAGCCAAGCGGAGCGTATTCTTATGGTGTTTGACAACTTCTCCAAGGATGAACCGTTATCATCTTGGTTACCGCCGAACGGGGATATTCACGTTCTGGTGACCACCCTTCGGCACGATTTGACAAATTATGAAATCCTTTCTCTTCCGTTCCTCACCCTTGATGAAGGAATGAGGTTACTGAATTCCGGTAAACGCAAATTTGAGCTAGACGCAAAAGACTTGGTTGGTGCCTTAGGAGGTCTCCCCTTGGTACTGGAAATTGCTCGCCATTATTTGAATCTTCGGACTGACATTGAAGTGAAGGATATACTTGCGCAATTCAGGCAAGCCGGTACGATCGGAACACTTAGAGCATTTTCGAAGACATATCGTGATTTACTTCCCACAGGTCATGAAAAAGAAATTGCATTGACGATCCAATTAAGCTTAAATCAGGTTTCAGACGTTGGAAAGGACATTCTTCAGGCGATGTCATTGCTCGCTCCTGCGCCAGTTCCACGACGGCTGCTCTACAGGATTTTTGAAAATGATTTTAATGATGATGTTAAAACAAAAATTGATGACGGAATAAGTGAGCTCGTCAACGATTTCTCTTTGCTTGAACTTGATGGTGAAAATGATCCTAAAGCGCACATCCTTATTTTGGGTTTTGTGAAAGAAACAATAGAACAAGATAGCAAACGCAACATAGATGTTTCCAAAGCGGTAGAACAAGAAATGGCCCGGGTGAATGATCTAAGTGATATTGAGACTTTTCGAGACCTTGAGAAAGTTCTACTACATGCGCAAATATTAATCGAGGAGAATTTGTATAAGTATGATCTCCTCAGCTCACTCTTCACTGACATTGCGAAACACCATAGGAACTTGGGAAGATATCGATTATCAGAGAAATTCGTGCGAGAGTCAGTAAAGGTTACAAAAGAGAACAATGAACCTGACCGACCATCAATTGGAGCATCGCAATCGAACCTCGCACTTGTATTGATGGACCTTGGGGAATTTGGAGAAGCAAGAAAACTTCTTGAAGAAGTTTTGGACATGGATAAGAAGAACTACCCAGTTGACCATCCGTCAATTGCGATCACACAATCCAATCTAGCAATAGTGCTGCAAGAGTTAGGAGAGTTTCAGATCGCGAGAACACTTCTAGAGGAAGCGTTGAAATCGAATAAGAAAAATTATGAATCAGGACATCCGTCGATTGCGACAAGCCAATCTAACCTCGCAACCGTGCTTCACGATATGGGAAAACTTGAAGAAGCAAAAGAACTACATGAAGAAGCGTTGATATCGAGCGAGAGATCTTATGAACCGGGACATCCGTCGATTGCGACAAGCCAATCTAACCTCGCAACCGTGCTTCACGATATGGGAAAACTTGAAGAAGCAAAAGAACTGCTTGAAAAAGCATTGAAAACGAATGAGAATAATTTTGAACCGGGACATCCGTCGATTGCGATAAGCAAATCCAACCTCGCAACCGTGCTTCATGGTTTGGGAAAGTTGAAAGAAGCAAAAGAACTACTTGAAGAAGCGCTAGCATCAGATATGGATAATTATGAAACTGGACACCCCTCGATTGCACTAAGAAAATCCCTCCTTGCAACGGTGATGGCTGACTTGGGAAAATTGGATGATGCGAAAAACCTACTAGGGGAGGCAGTTCATTCATTATGCTCTAAATTAGGCCCAAATCATCCTAGTTCAAGAATTGCGACAAAGAATTTGGAAATTGTGATAAAGAAGATTGCCGAGCGTTGAACACTTTATGGTTGTGGTTAAATCTCAAAGAGGCATGCCAACGACCAGTCCGCCGTGGCGGATTACCCCGGCATGTTTGTGGCGGGGTCTCTCATACCGTAGCTATTGATGGAAGGCGCTGGATTCCCGCCAGAAGCA
>DATGFY010000447.1:0-2708 GCA_035308785.1 Bacteroidota bacterium
ACCGGCATCGGCATCCCCCGCGGGGAGCAAATGCGGATTTTCGATCGGTTCTACCGCGTCGATAAAGGCCGCTCGCGCGAGATGGGCGGCACCGGCCTGGGCCTCTCCATCGCCAAATGGGTCGCCGATCTCCACAACGGCCAGATCATCGTTGAAAGCGAACCGCAGAAGGGAAGCACGTTTACGGTACGGCTGCCTGTCGTTTAGGACGAAGGTGAAGGGTGGAAGGTGGACGGGAGATGGAAATGATTTTGTAGGCGCCGGCTTTATGCCGGCGTTTTTATTTACTAGTCATTGCGAGTCCGCCGTAGCGGACGAAGCAATCTCGGTATATTACGTAATTCCTCTCAAGCGTGTCATTGCCTCCGCGGCGGGCGGATTGTCCGCCGAAGGAGGAGTGCTTCTATCGGGAATCCAGGGTCTTTTTTCCGTCAAGTCCGACCGCGATCCGGCACCGTTTTTCTTATGGTTCGCTCTTTGGAAAACCGTGCAATATCCAATGGAGATAGATAATAGCTGGAATGTCTATATGACAACACGCCCTATGATTGGATTGAGATAACTGTAGAATTTCTTGGATTTAGGATTGATCGCCATATGTCCGTTGATCGATTCTTCCAGCCATAGTATTGACTTCACTCTCAAAAGCTCAATTTCGGGAGGAATGAGACTCACATACGTTGGAAAAAATGTTTGGACCTGATTTAGAAATCCAAACATCAATACCTGAAGATTATTCTGAACATATCCAGCGAATTTGATGTCAAACTTACAACCCATTATTACCTCGCCTTTTAACGGTGAGGAATATTTCGCTCGGAAATGAAACGATCCCAACCCACCATGAGAATATTCTGAGAGCTGTGGATACAAGAAATCATAGCAGCCGGGGGATATCGATTCGAACATCTTTTTCAACCTGATACGTTTCTTGTCAAGAACGTGATCTTCCAGACGTTCTTTATTATTGACAAAATAAACATTTTGTACCAATAGATCGTAAAGATTGCGGATTAAGATTGTTCCCTCAAGGTAATAGCCGCTTTCAAGTAGATCGCAAATAGACTTCATTGTGTAAGGTGCCCGTAAGTAACTGTGATGAGCGAATGCTTGAAAGGAACCCTCCACAGAATCAGGCGCAAAATTGGTATAAGTAAAATATGGGATACTGAATAAGGAATTAATAAGTGAAGGAAATTCGTTGAGCCATCCCGACAAATTCTTACTTGCCTCAAGCCGGGTTTCATGTTCACTATGATTCAGAAAATCAAAGGTCATTAAATTCAAGATGTCGCTCCCTTTCTAAGGCTAAAAGTTAACGGGTTCACCCCGCGGTACATTTCGTCTTCAGGTTGTCCGATTCACCGTTCACAATCTATTCAGATTCACCGCATTTTCTTGATCCAATCCCCATCGTCGTCCCCCTTGTCACACGCGCGACCATGAATAGTCGCGCTGGCCGAACAAAGGCGGATGAACCCGCCTAACGGGGGTTATATTCGAAAATCGGCAATCGAAAATCGAAAATTATTTCCTTAGTCTTATCCTAAACGTCGTCCCTTTTCCCAATCTGCTCTCCTTAACGAGCAGCTTCCCTTTGTGGTAATCCTCGATGATGCGTTTGGAGAGGGAGAGGCCTAAACCCCAGCCGCGCTGCTTGGTGCTGTAGCCGGGGCGGAAAATATCTTTCTTGTAGCGCATATCGATTCCTTTGCCCGTATCCTGGATATCGATATTGACAAACTCGTCCTCGCGGAAGATCGTAAACGCAATCGAGCCGGGAGTGCCTTCCATTGCATCTAACGCGTTCTTAATAAGATTTTCGATTACCCATTCGAACAATTCGCGGTTGAGGGGTACGGAGAGGTCTGCGGGCGAATTGAGGGAGATGGCCGTACTGCCGCCGACACGGGACACAGGCAGCCGCCGTTTGTAATAGGCGATGACCGATGCAACCACGTCGGTGAGATTTTCCGCCTTCAAATTCGGTTTGGAGCCGATCTTCGAGAACCGGTCGGTGACTTTCTGTATGCGGCTGAGATCGTTTTCCATTTCGCGGATCGTCTCGAGCTGTCTGTCGTCCGTGCCTGCGCGTGTGCGGAGCATCTCGATCCACGCCATCACGCTGGAAAGCGGCGTGCCCAATTGGTGAGCGGTTTCTTTCGCCATCCCCACCCAAATGTTGCCCTGCTCGCTCTTCTTGATATAACTGAACCCGACATATCCCAATAAAATAAACATCCCCGCCACCGCGATCTCGACATACGGAAGGTAGCGGAGCTGCCGCACGAGGGTGGATTCGCCGTAATGCACTTTTTGCACCACCGCGCCGCGGGCATAGACTTCGATCGGGGGATTCTCTTCATCGAGCTCGCGCGTTTTGGCGGCAAGGTATTGTTCGAGCCGGTCGGGGGAGAGGGAGGTATCGATATCGATATTCTTGGAGCTGTTGCGGAACGGTTCGACGGGCTTACCGGAGGGATCGGAGAGGATCATCGGGAAATCGATTTGCCGGACGATCCTATCGAAGATAAACGAGTAATCGACCTGCTCGGTCGCCCCGTTGGCAAGCGAATCGAGCGATTCGGCATAGACGGAAGCGGTTTCCCGCTCGCGCCGGAGCAACTGATTGACGAGCTTTTGGGTGTAAATAAGCGTCCCGACGACAATCATGATTGCCGTAATGAACAGCAGGATTTTTATATTCG
>DATGFY010000448.1:0-1512 GCA_035308785.1 Bacteroidota bacterium
CTTCCATGCATTCCACACGTCCACATTTAGCGGATAGGCCGACGAACCAAGCCCCAGTAAGTACATCATCATTAGTTCGCTGTAGTAATCCCATCGATACGGCAAAAAACCGGTCTCAGGGCGCCAGCCATGAGGCAGCAAAGTTGTATCTTCCGAGAGCCATGTCCAATCAACGCGGTTGAAGATTTCGTACGATAAATTGCTGATTTCGGAATGCGCTTCGAAGTGGGCTCTGCAAGTGAGAATGCCGCAAAGAAGAATGGCCGTATCCACCGATGACACTTCCGAATCCCACACCCGTTCACCGGTATTCACATTCGCGAAGTGATACAAAAATCCGCGGTGCGTTGGAAGTTTCTTCCAAAGAAATCGAAGCGTCGCAAGAACGCGATTGCGCGCATCGTCCGTGGACACATAATGCCGATTTTCGCCTATGCATAATGCCGTCAAGCCGAAACCCGTCGCTGCGATGCTGGCTACGATACTGTTGTCGTTGGTGTGAGCATTGCACCGATCTCTCACCAATCCCGTTTGTGGATTGGCCTGATCCCAGAAATATTGAAAATGCGCTTTCTCTATCTCCTCGAGTAAGCGATCATCTTCGGGAGATAGCCCTTGGACACTCGTCGTTGAGGCTTCGATGTTCTGAAAAAGTGGCGAGCCGATGGCCGCACCCGAAACGAACGGAAGATACAAACCGGCTCCGGCAATCTGCTTTAATAATTCGCGACGAGAAAGCCCTCGAGATCGCGGAGCGTAGCCGGCCATCGTACAATTTTAGATGGCGAAACGCGGATATAAGGTCTTTCATCTAAAGTTTTTTATCACTTTGCCGTACCCTGCGCTCCAGTGAAAAGATTTGTAAACATTACCGCGATATCGGCTTCTGTGTTCGTTCTTGTCGCCGCGCTTTGGATCGCATTATCCATCGTTCGGAAACATCGACGCGTGACCATCGTGGGCGCAGTATTACGCCAAGACGCGGATCCCAACAAACAGAGCCCAATTACGGGTGTGAAAATAACGGCGATAGCTGGGGCGACTCAGAGTAATGCAACTTCAGATCAGCTGGGGCAATTTACTCTGATCCTCCCAAAAGGCTTCCGCCGACGGCAAGCGATTACCCTTGAATTTCAGCATGGAGACTATCAGCCGCTGAAACTGGAAGATTTCATCGGAGACAAGCTGTACATCGCGAGGCTTGTCCCCCTAAATAAAAGCGCCCGCGATGATGGGAGGCAGCCGCAGCAAACAATTGCAAACGTACGTGTGCGCTATTTGGTCAAAACGACGACGACGGCAGATATCGGCAGCGCCGTCAAAACATTTGAGGTAATAAATAAAGGCAATATTCCCTGCCGAGGTGGTGCTCCTTGCTCGCCGGACGGCAAATGGAGAGCAAATATTGCGGCCACGCAGTTGGACGCAGGCGAAGGTAATGAGTTTCGCAATATTCGCGTTTCTTGCATAGCGGGGCCGTGCCCTTTCACCAAGATTGAACGCGAAGTTGTG
>DATGFY010000449.1:0-4036 GCA_035308785.1 Bacteroidota bacterium
AAGCTGCGCATCGTTAATATCGGTCAACCATTTCGCGTAGAGCGCATTATTATCAAAAATGAAACTCTCACCCTTGGAACCGGTGGCCCGATCGCCGAGCCATCCCATGCGCTCGTCGCGCTGAGGGCAATCCGTCGGCATGCTCCGGTAATTTCCGCGGATTCCCCAATAGGCATTTTTCCAGATTTTGTTTATGGTCGCATTCGACGTAGCAAAACTGCCGGTTGTCGCGATCGCGTCATAAACCACTTCGCCGGTGATTGCGGAGAGGGGCGGTGTGCCGGGATAACCTGTTACTTCGATGTACCGGAAGCCGTGATACGTGAACCGCGGCTGCCACGATTCCTGACCGTCGCCTTTCAAGATATAGGTGTCTGTTACCCGGGCGGAACGCAGGTTATCGAGATAGAGCGTTCCGTCATTGTTCAAGCGTTCGGCAAAGCGCATGGTGAGCGTATCGCCTCGCTTCCCGTGCAAGTTCACCCGCGCCCAGCCGACCATATTCTGTCCGAGGTCAAAAATAAATGATCCGGGGTGAATCTTCTTAATCGAAACGGGCTTTACCGAATCCATCACCATCATCGGATTACTCATTTGCGCCTCCAGGCGCTCCGAGGGCCGCTTGACGATTTCCGCGTTCATCCACGCGCGGTCATCGAAGCCGGGAATATCCCATCCGGGAATTTCCTTGCGTGCATCGTATTCTTCGCCGTCATATTCATTGTTCGCCCGTATTGGACCGTCTGTTGTCAGTTTCCAGCTTTCATCGCTGACGATTCTTTCCATCGTACCGTCGGTGTATTCAATCACGAGCTGCAAGAGAAGTTTGGGGAATCCGTAATTCGTCATATCGCCGCGGCGCATGGCAAAATATCTTCCGTTTCCAAGGATGACGCCAAGTGCGTTACCGCCGTGCCGGACATTCCCAGTAACATCAAATGTTAGATATAACGCGCGCTTGTTGTATTCCGTACATGCTGGGACAAAGACATCGTTGCTTATTTTCCTGCCATTAATATAGAGTTCAAACATCCCAAGGCCGCAAACATACGCCGTCGCGCGGCGTACATTCTTTGATACGGAAAATTCTTTGCGCAGCATCCGCGCAGAGAGACGCGTGAAGTTGCTCGCGGTGTCATCGCTGCCGACGAGTCGATCCAAGCCAATCCATTTTGCACTCCAATCCGTATCGTGCAGGAGACCCATCGACCACTTCGCCGGTGAGCTCCACGAGGAAACGCGGCCATCCTGATCCCACACCCTCACCTTCCAGACGTACGCGGTGCCGGCGGCAAGCTCCTTTCCGGAATACCTGACATTAATGCTCCGGTCGCCGTCGAGTTTCTTTGAATCCCACCAATCGCCGTTATCGGCATGAAGATTCTCCATTGTTGACGAGACAAGGATTTGGCAGGCGGACTGCCGCTGTTTTCGCTGTGAAGATTCCAATATCCAACTCAAGCGCGGGGCGGCAATATCGATTCCCAGCGGATCGACGAGATACTCGCAGGTAAGGTGGGTTGGGTGAAGGATGCCACTGCTCTTGGTTCCTGCGGTGGAAGCCGTTGCTCCGATAAGGAGCATGCATGTAAGCAGCACGCCCGTTCTATTCAATCTCGTTATCATTCTTCTGGCCGTAGAATTAGAAGTTCAAGTCAGCGGGCGAAATGGTACAGTTAAGAAATGAACACCCGACATGATGAAGGGTAATGTAGCGTCGTTGAATGAAAGAATCAAATAAGCTTTTCTCCGATGGGGGGTTGATATTGTGAGCACGATATTATAGATTGGTATCTGTTAGTTCGTAAAATCCGCCTCATACGAGTGTCAGAGAGGCTCGCAACACCTACACATTAAATAATCAATTCGAAGAATTGGCTCCTCTCAGTTCGATATCTACGCGAAATCTGATATTTCTGCTCTTCATTGCGTGCTGTATCGCGAGCAGCCTCAGTTGCAGGTTTTCTCCCCTTACGCCGGCGGATGTTGCTATCCATAATCCATATTCCTCGTTCGATTATTGTCTTCGGGTCAAGGATTCAACGACGATCGGGATGGCGATCAATTTGTCGTTGCCCGCGGCTGAATATCAATGGGAAACATCGCTCGGCAGCATTCGGGGACATGGAAACCGGGTGACCTACATTGCGTCCGGCGGTGGAGGCACAGCGCGAATTCACCTGAGGGTGCTTTCAGGAACGACCGTTCTCTCAGAGCGGAGGTATTCAATCTTTGTCTATAAACAACTGGTGCTCTTGAGAGCGGATGATCTGAAATATTTCGGTTCTGATATTTTCCCTCCCCAATGGGAACGATTTATCGGCTATATCAAATCCAAGGGGATTGTTGCCGCGCTCGGTCTTATCGGCCGCTCGTTGGATCAAGGCAGTCCTGCGTACGATGCCATGGTTGCATCATTGCAGAGCAGCGGATCTTTTGAGATCTGGAATCACGGCTATACCCACGATATTACTCCCCAGTGGGACGAGTTCCGCAATACTTCTTACGATGATCAAAAGAATCATCTGATGTTAACCCAAAATCTGGCGAGTCAGAAGCTGGATATTACTCTGCATGCATTTGGCGCTCCGGGCGGGTATATAGATTCCAACACGACCAAGGCTATCGATCAAATCGATGATATCAAAATTTGGTTTGGAGGCGACCCTCGTTCGAAAAAGACCATCGTGGGCCCAAGTGGCTGCTTCATCGAGTCGCCAACCTTTGTCCCCAATTATCAAAACTTTATCAAAACCTATAGCGCGGATACATCATTTTATATGCTCTACTGTCATCCATTTGAATGGAATGAAGCCCAATTCGAAACCTTTCAGAAGATTATCGACTACCTCATGGAGGAGGGGGTAACTTTTGTAACACCTACGCAGTATTATGAAAGCTTCGCTTCAAAAAGAAATGTGCGTGCAAACGGCTGATTCTGCATGGTACAATTAACGAGTTATCGATGAGCGTGAAGAGGACTATAAATACATCATTGAGTATTGCGGTAATGCTTATTGTGTTTGTTACGGTTGGTTCCGCGCAATTCACCAAAAATTCGAAAAGTATCGGCGGCTCGATCATTTGGGATCAAACCTATTACGACAATCAGAGTATCGGAACAACGTTCATTGCGACTCCATCGATCGGTTATTTTGTAAGCAATGATCTTGCAGTGACAGCTTCTTTTTCATTGACGGCATTTGGCGAGGATGGGGTATGGATAGTCGATGACGGCAGTTTCGGATTGGGAGGAAAATATTACTATGAAGCGGGCAGCGGAGCGGTTTATGGAGGCGGTTCGTTTGAGTTTCATAATAAGATTGCTCCCCGCTCGTTGGTCGCTGAAACAGGTTATCTCCTGGGTCTGAATAAGAACGTGTTCTTTGATTTCGGATTGGAATATTTGAAAGGGTTGGGCGATAACAGGCTCTCGACAATCTCACTGGCGGCAGGTGTTGCGACATTTTTTTAGTCGATAGCTGTTTTCCACCCTAATTTTTCTTGCGGCGTGGAGGTTTATTCACAAGGATAATCGGTAACATTTCGGTAACGCGGTAGGCTTGTTTCGCTCCCCCGGATCCCAATCCCTGAGCGACTAGACAAATCGGCGGATAATTCTGTAGCATCAAATCCATGCATTCCCTGCCAAATTTGGCCATTTCTTGTTTGATTCAAAGATAAACTTGACAAATGTAATCCTAAATATTATATTAATACAATTAATTGGTTGTTCATACCAACTAATTGTTTTACCAAGATCACCCCGATCCCGACTCGAACCAAAATTTTTCTAACGCATTTTTCAGCAGCACCACTTGAAGTTAGTCTAGAATTACTTTCATGAAAACGCTTCGCAAATCACGGCACGCTCAGGTCACAAAATTCAATTCGAAGGTTGTCCGCGACCTCAATCGCTCAGTGATTCTCAATATCATTCGTGAACAGCAGCCGATCTCACGGGCAAAGATCGCGCAGGTCACGAATCTGAACAAGAGCACCGTTTCGAGCATTGTTGAAGACCTCCTTGGAGAAA